>JAYYRS010000182.1:0-5966 GCA_036126975.1 Myxococcota bacterium | reverse complement strand
CGCAGGTGCCGGGCTCATGGCGTGGTGGCTGTCCCTCGCGTTCGTGTACTACCAGGGCGCGTCCTGGGACCCGAAGTACGACGGCGTCATCCTCATGAGCGCGATCTCGGCTGCGGTGTCCGGTGCACACGTGCTCGGCGAAGCGAATCTCCGTCGCCGTCGGCCGCTCGACATGCTCTGGCGTGTGGCACTGTCGCTCCTGCTGGCGCTGGTGTTCACCGGCATCTGGTACGGCATCTGGCACGGTGTCCTGCAGGGGCTGATCTTCGGGGCGTGGGAGGAAGACGCCGGGGACAGCTCCCTCGTCACGCTGTCGTTCCGTGTCGGCGCCTTCGCCATGGGGGGCCTCGCGACCGGCACCTCGACGCTGCTTGTGCGGAAGTTCCAGGGATTCATCGAGCACCTGGGCGCCGGTCTTGCCGCCGGGCTCTGCGCGGGCGCGGCCTGGCACCTGCTGTCGAGCACGGGCCTCGGAACGGACCTGTACCTTGCCGGCGCGGCGATGGGCGTGGTGTGGGGCCTCGTCTTCGGGCTGCTGGCCTGGGGGGTGCCGGACGAGCTCTATGCAGGCTGGATCCGGGTCCTGACGCCCAACCGCCATGCACTGCGCATCCCGGTCGATGCGCCGGATGGTGCTGCAAAGGAAAGATTCGTCGGTCATTTCCCCCGGGGCCTCGACCTGTTCCTCGGCGTCGAGGACGGGGTCCAGGAACTCCACCTCTCGGTCTACGTGGACGACGACCAGCGGTATGCGGCCCGTGGTCTGGGTCGGCAGCCCACCCAGGTCAAACGTCTGCTTGAGTCCGTCGACCTCTCCTACGACCCATCCCGTCCGGCCCCACTCGAGACCGAACTCCGTTCGGGAGACCGCATCCGCATCGGCGATGGCGAGCGACAGGCGGAACTCGAATTCATCCTGCTCCCGAAGGAGGAGCGATGAGGGCGGCGCTGTTCGCCGCGATGGGCGCCCTGGCGGCCTGTGGTGGGGAGGGCCTCACGCCAGTGCCCTACACGACGACGCGCGTCGCCGCCCCGGAGAACGTCGACCATACCGAGCTGAAGATCGACGTCTTCACGAGTGAGGACGAGTGCAATGGCGTAGACGGTCGGCCGCGAGAGGTCGACTGCGAGGACGCGCTCCCGTACGTGGACCGCCGCAGCGGTGAGGTGCACCTGGGCTATCGGTTCGAGACGCCGAACGGCCGGGGCGAGCCCATGGCGGCGTTCAAGGAGTCCATCGAGGTCATCCACCAGGGAACACGGGTTGTCGATGCCGACGGCGGGGAGAACTACACCCTCACGCCCCATGACCCGGTGGATACCCGGCAGCTCTATGTGGTGGTCATCGACGGGTCATCGTCGATGTCCGAGACCACGAGCAGCGGCAAGACCCGCATGCGGGAGGTCAAGCAGGCCCTTCGGATGCCCGCCGTGGTGGATGCGTTCTACCCCCGGGACGTGCGCACGGGCGTCCTCCTCCTCCAATTCACCCAGGGGCAGCCCCAGCCGGTCGGCGGCAAGCTCGAGATCCTCGGGGAACGGGCGGAGTACCTCCGTCGGGTGAAGAAGCTCCGGGTGCTCACGGGGTACACCCACCTCTACGATGCGGTCCGGTACGCGACGGGACCGCTGCTCGAGAAGCAGACCATCACCGATGCGGTGACGAGCAACGACCTCAACGTGACCGTCGTGGCGCTGACCGATGGCTTCAACAACATGAAGGCCTCGGATACCTGCAGGGACAACGCCCGTCGGCTGAGCGACCTGCTGCAGCATCTTTCGGTGGTGCGGTCGGAGACCGCTGACCAGCGGGTGCGCCCCAGCGTTCACACCGTCGGGCTGGGCTTTCCATACCGACGCAAGTTCAAGCTGCCCGATGACGGTCGGGACATGGCCCAGGTCACACCCAGGGAACTCTGTGGCACGCGGTACATCGACCGCCGGATCGACGGGGACCTGGAGACGCGCGGCATCGACAACGCCAGCCTTGCCTGGATCGCGGAGGTGGGCGGAGGGCGGTCCTACGTGAAGCAGCGGCGAGACGGTCTGGGCGACGCCTTCCGGGCGGCGGCTGCCAAGCGGTATTCGTGGTTCGAGGTCCGGTACAGGGTGGATCCGTTCTACCTGCGGCGTGCGTTCACGACCCGACTGCGGCTGCGCACGGGGGCGACCGCCGAGGTCGCACTCAAGCTGCACCCGAGCGCGTGGCTGGACGCTCCGCCGGGTCTGGTCGGGGATGATGGCTGGTCGCAGCACCAGTCATTCGGGCAGGCGGCAGCGGTGCTGATCCCCCTGATGAGTGTCTTCGTCGGCCTCGGTTTCCTGGCTCCCATCCTGTTCAACATCCGGCGGGCGGTGTTCGGTCGGAGCAGCCCGCGGGGTGCCGATGCAGCCGCGACCGTCGTCCAGGCACCGCGCCCGCCGGGTCGGAATCCAGATGGGGAGAGCATGTAAGGAAACGGGGTCGCTCGCCGTCCTTGTGGGCGCAGGGTGGACCGGCGTACCATGGGACGCCCGACCCTGAGTTCCCCACCGCGCGGAGGCGCGCCCTGTCACGGTACATCGGCAGCTACGAGATCATGCGGGAGCTGGGAACGGGTCACTTCGGGACCGTCTACCTCGGCGTGGGCGAGGTCCCCGGACGCGGGCGCCAGCCTGGACGCAGACGTCTGGTCGCGATCAAGCGGCTGAAGGACGCCGCAACGCCCACCGCGCTCGACAACCTCGTGCAGGAGTTCGCGCTGCTCGACCAGGTCAAGCACCGGGGCATCGTCCGGGTCTTCGAGTACATCGAGGACGAGAACGCAGTCGTGATGGAGTACATCCACGGCGTGACCCTGCGGAAGGTCCTGGACGAGCTCGAGGCCGCCCACGAGCAGGTCTTTACGGAAGCGGCGGTCGAGATCGGCTGTGAGATCGCGGATGCCCTGTACCAGGCATGGACCACCCCGGGCGACAATGGGGAGCCGTTGCAGCTCGTCCACCGGGACCTCAAGCCCGAGAACGTGATGCTGACCCCTTCTGGAGAGGTCAAGATCCTCGACTGGGGACTCGCGCGGGTCGACAACGCGGAATTCCGTGGCCGGGGTGCGGCGGGCATGGTGGGGTCACTGCTCTACATGTCACCTGAGCAGGCATCGATGCACGAAGTGGACCACCGCTCGGATGTCTACGGGCTCGGGCTCGTGCTCTTCGAACTCCTGATGGGCCATCCGGCCTACCAGATCCCCTCGGTCGGCGGAGACGAGGGGGTGCGGCGCGTGCGCGAGGCGGTCCAGGCGGGCGACACCCAGGCCGGCTGCCGCGAGCTGGAGTCGCGCCTGAACGCCGTGGGGCCGATCATCACGCGGGCCCTCCGCGCGCGGCCCGACGACCGGTACCAGGATGGACAGGCGATGCTGGTGGACCTGCGACGGCAGCTCTACCGCGACCGGGGTGCGTACCTCGGTGAGTTCTGCGAGTTCTTCTTCGGGTCCATCCATACGCTCGACGATCCGCCATCGCCCGAGACGTCTGCCGCTGGCGGCCGCCGGTCGGGGCGGTCCAGGAACCCTTCACTCGAGGAGCGGGTGCGTCGGTCGATGGACCGCGAGGACCAGGGCTCGGCGGCGGCCCAGGCCCTGGCCGGGGTGCGGAGCGGTCCCCGGACGAGTGCCGCCCGGGACAGTGCGTCCCGGACGGCAGGAAACACCGGCGGACCATCGCCCGGGCGGGTACCAGTTGACGCGGGAGGCGACATGGCAGGTGGCAACGGAGGTGGGCCGAAGCGCCCGCCGGTCGGCGGCGGCGCGAGCCGGTCCACGCCCTTCTCCGCTCCCAAGCCGGGCGGGACGAGCGGCGGCAAACGCACCCTCCGGAACGTGGGGCAGCGTCGCCCAGACGAGACGGGGATGCTGGAGATGGTCCCGCTGTCACTGGACAACGATGAGGCAGAGGCGGCGGGCGACCCGTCCGCGACTGCTTTCTTCGCCATCCCCGCGCCCAAGGCGGAGCGAGCCCGTCCGCAGCCGGGCAGGGGCGGGCCACCGCCGCCGCCGGGCATCGGGGCGGGCCTGGGTACCGGCGCACCGCCGCCGCCCGGCGTGGTCCATCCTTCGCCGATGGGCGCACCCCCGCCCCCGAGCAGTCGTCCCCCCATGGGGCAGCCGCCGCCGGCCGCCGTCCGAGGCCCGGTGGCTGCGCCGGGCGCACCGCCGTCTGCCGGTGGCATCCAGGGACCGGTCGCAGCGCGGCGTGGCGCATCCGCGGTGGGCGGCCCGTCCCCATTCCAGGTCGGCCCGCCCGCCGGCGGCGCGGCGACACCGGGTGACGAACAGCAGCGGGTGAAGTCGCAGGTCGTCTGGGTCGTCTTGTTCGGGGCCATGGTGTTCATCGGAGCCGCCGCCTTGCTGGCCGTGTACCTGATGCGCAGCGGAGATGGAGTCGGGGACGAGGTGGCCGCGGATGCGGGCAGCCGGAGGGCCGCGGCCGTGGGGGATTCGAAGCCGCGGACCAAGACGGATCCGACGCTCGATGGTGCGGCTGACGCCGGTACCGACACGGGGATTCCACGACCCAAGAAGCCGAAGAAGAAGAAGAAGCGCCGGGTCCGGTCCGGGAGCGGGACCGCCTCCAGCGCGACGGCGGCCGCACCCCGGCCCCGCGCAGCGTCCGGTCCTGCGACACTCACGGTGCGGTTGCCCGGCATCCAGGCGTCCTCGGTCGAGGTCGTGTGTCCCACCGCCCGCAAGCGTGCGGCCGTGACGGGCGAGTCGGCGACGATCCCCGGGGTCCCCCAGGAGGAGTGCACGCTGTTCCTGAAGGGCGGGGCGCCCGGGAAGTACGGGCCCGTGCATGGAGGACAATCGCTTTCCTGCTCGATGAGCGGGGTCACGTTGCGCTGCCGCTGAGAGAACGCGATCGGGTCCGCGCGCGAATCCGGACGGCGTGCGTCCACGCGGGCCGCGAACGGCCGGTGCCGGCCGCGACCGGATCCGAAGCGGGGATGCGGTAGAGTCTCGTCTCGCCGCGGAGTGGCCTTCTATACAGCGTGCCATGCGGCCCGGAGCCATCGAATGTTGCGCTGGATGCTGGCTGCGTTGCTGGTCCTCGTCTCGGTCCCCACCCGTGCTGCCGCGCCCTCGGCGGACGGACGCCACCAGGATCGGTCCTTCAAGAAGAAGGATGACAAGACGGAAGAAGAGAAGACCGAAGAGGAACGGAAGGCCGAAGAGGAAGAGGAGCGCAAGAAGAAGGAGCTGCTGGCGCGTGTGCTCGTGCTGAAGTGGCCGGGTACGTCTGCGGACTACATGGACGAGACGATGCGCCGCAATGTTCGGAGCCGTGTCGCCCGCCCTGAGGCGATGTTCTTCCCAGACGTCGACCTGTACCAGAATGGCCGGAAGGTCCCCGACCGGACGGTCATCCCGGCGAACCAGCCGGCGGTCGTTCCCGATTCGAACCTCCCGGGGGTCATCGCGATGGTCGACGAGGTCGCCGCGACACCCTGGAACGCGCTCGCACCTGATGCATGGGGCGCGAAGGCCGAGGACATGCGGAACCTGTCCGACGCGCTGTGGTTCGTCGACCGGGTCGAACTCCGGGAGTCCCTCTTCAAGCTCTACATCTACACGGGCTACGCCGCCGAGAACGCCAACAACCCGATCCCGCCCTTCTACGAAGCGATCGGCGGGATGACGATCAACTACTACTACTACCTGGCCGCCCAGCTGGCCTACCAGGAGCCCGCGCTGCTCTCGAAGGTCACCGATCAGGAGATCGCGGGGACGGTGACCTACTACTTCGACCAGCTCAACCGGGGGACCTATCCGGTCATCGAACTCGACTTCGACCTCGAGAACGAGATGGAGGAGAACTTCGACAAGTCCTACGAGGTCCTCATCAACGGCCTGCCGGTCGCGCTCGATGAGAACGGTCGCTACGCCACGTTCCTCGGCCGGACCGACATCTACATGAAGCGGAAGGAT
>JAYYRS010000181.1:0-6001 GCA_036126975.1 Myxococcota bacterium | reverse complement strand
ATCATCCAGGCCCGGGGAAGCGGTGGCTTCAGCTCCCTCGACGCCCTGCTCTCCGTTCCCCGTTTCACCGAGCGCGTCCTGTCGCCCGCCGCGATGGAGATCCGCGACGACTTCCACCGCAAGCGCAGCGCCGAGGAGGCGCTCGCCAGTGCGGAAACCTCTTCCGCTGCAGGCTGACCCATGGCACGCTCCCCTGCCGTTCTCGCCCTCTGCGCCATGCTCGCCACGGGATGCGCCGACGACCCCCGGCCGGCGGTGGCGTCATCTCCCAGCCCGGCAGCCGAGGGGCCCGCGGCGGGGCCCGCTCCCGCACCGCCATCCAACCCCTGGGCCGACCCGATCGCCCTCGCCGCAGGCATCAGCAGCACCCACTACGTCCCGGTGATGGTCGCGGGCGAGCCGTACCGTGTCCAGGACCCGTCGGACGGCGCATGGCTCGAGCTGACCGGGCCCGACCTGATCGAGGACGAATCGGGCGCGCCCCGCGCCTACCGCATCGGAGACACGACCGGACACGCGCTGGCGGCAGCCGAGACCACCGAAGGAGAACCGGTCGTCCTCGACTACGCCCTGGAGTGGCGGGCCGGCACCGCGACGCTGGACGGCAACGAAGGCGCGTTCCACGTCACGGCCATGACCCTCCACAAGCGGGGCGATGGCCCGGCACGGAGCACCTTCACCGCCGCAGGCGAACGCTGGGTCCGCACGCCCCAACCGTGAGGACTGGACTCACGCACGGAACCGGACGCCGCCTTCCGCTTCGGAGCTCGCCATGGAAGACCTGGACTTGACGCAGCGCATCGCAGTGGCCCAGGCCCGATTCGACCTCCTGCGAAACGAGACCGCCCTGCCTCCCGGGCCGTTTCCCCAGCTCATCCCCTCGCTGACGGCGGCTCCAGGTGTGCACCTGGGCTACGCGGTGTCTCCGCGCGGGCGGGCGATCGGGGTCGTGGCGACGGGGTCGGGAGCCGCCATGACCGACAGCGTGAGCAGAATCCTCACGGATCTCACGGACGACCGGACGGCCCGCATGTTCCGGACGCTCGCGGCACTCCAGGGACACGACAACCTGCGGATGGAGGTGGTCCTCGGGGAGCCCAGCCACATCCGCGCGGGGGTGCGCGGTTTTGACGATGTCCGCGCGCGGGTCGTACTGGATGAAGAGGGCTTCCCGGTGAGCGAACGGAACCGGCTGCTGGGACGCGGTGGGGTCGTGGGGATGGACGTCGTCTCTGACGGACGACAGCCGAGCACGCTGGCGACCATCGCAGAGGCGGACGCCGAGGGGGCGGGCCTGGTCGGAGCGCGGCGCGTGCTCGAGTCGCGCTACGCGGGCGAACCCGACCTTCGCACCGTCCGACGAACGGGACTGGTCGACCGGTCCCTGATCGACTGGCTGGTCGAACACGGCGCGGACGGAAGCGGTTCGCCCGGCAGGCTCGGCGCGGTGCACAGCCTCCTCGAGACCGCAGGTCCCGACGAGATGGGCTGGACCGCCGGGGCCATCCGCCGGTCGGCGGTCTTCTACTACCGGTCGCCCCTCCCCCGCTGAGCCCGCGCCGAATCATCGGCGAACGAAAGCCGATTCAGGAAGAAGGACACCGACAGCTCCTCGGGTTCCACACCGGCCCTCCTCTGGATCTCTGCGAGGAGCGCCGCGCCGTGCTCGAAGCCCGAGCAGGGCACCGCCAGCACGCGCCCCGACCGGTCCGCCAGCAGGACATGGAGCGTCGACATGGTGTGTTCGGAAGGGTCACCGGCGAGCAACATGCCGGTCTTGACGCCGATGCCGACCCGTTCCACCGCGGCCCATGCCATCGCGCCACCGATGGGCCGGTACCGGATGCCCCGGTCATCCAGTTCCAGCCGCCCCCACGCCCACAGGAGCATCGCGACGGCGGGCGCGATCCCCACGATGGTCACCGCGAACAGGGCCGCAAGGAGCGTGGTGGTTGCCCGCACGCTGCGGGCGCGGGCGAACGACCGTGGCGCACCCGTCACCAGGGGCGCTGCGCCCGCCGGATGTCCTGCCGCTCCACGCGGGGCGGCTGCCAGTCCGTCGTCGCGTCCGGGGGTCCGAGTCCCCGATCCGTGGGGTCCGGACGGAAGATCCGGAAGCCCATGGCCACAGGAAACATCGCGCTCCAGTAGACGAAGCTCATGAGCGTCCAGGAGATGGCCGCATTCAATCCATGGACGGCCTTCTTCCACCGCCACCACATGTGCTTCATGAGCGCGAGCATCGGGTCCGTCCTCGGTCCGAGAGGTGGGAAGTTCCTCACCCGTTCCGGAGGGTCGCGCACGCTCTCGACGGCCGTCAAGCCGCTCCGGCGGCGGGTCCTTTTGCCCACGCCGGGACCCCGTGCTACGCCGTGCCTCTCTCCGGGCCATGCGCCCCATGCGGAGACTTCGACCTTGCTCGCGCTGCTCCTGCCGTTCCTCGCCACCTCTCCGACTGCCGCCGCGGGCGAGCTTGTCTGGGATGGCCACTACCGTACGCGCGGCGAGCTGTTCGACTCGCTCTCGCTCTCGGACACCAACCCATCGGCCGAAGGGAGCCAGTGGTCCATGGATCACCGGCTCCGTCTCCAGCCCGCGTGGCTGTTGTCGGACAAGGTCTCCCTCCACGCGCAGTTCGACGTGCTGGGCTGGACCCGCTGGGGCGACGAGCCGGTCAGGGCGATCGACCCGACCACCGGCGAGGAGATCCCGACGGTCTACTCCGAGGCCGTGCAGCCGCCAACGACGGCAGACGGCGGAGCGAGCCTGGCGAACTTCCGGGCCACCCGGGCGTGGGGCGAGGTCAACTTCGAGTACGGGATGCTCCAGTTCGGGCGGATGCCCTTCCACTGGGGGACCGGGATGGTCTTCAACGCCGGGAACCGGATGATCGACGAGTTCGGAGACACCTCCGACCGCATCCAGTGGACCTCCAAGATCGGCGACGTCTTCCTGATGGGCGGGTTCGAGAACCGCTCTGAAGGTCTGCCCGCAGTCGCAGACGACTTCCGCAGTGCCATGGCATCCGTCATGTACCGCACAGAGAAGGCTGCGGTGGGAACCCTCCACACCTACCGGTGGCAGCGGAATGACGACGACGGCGCGGCCATCGAGCCCCAGAAGTTCACGACCTACATCGGGGATGTGTGGGGTGAGGCCTCCATCGGACCCGCCGAGATCGCGCTCGAGTTCGCCGCCATCCTGGGCGGCGGAGACCTGGACACGGGCGCGAACGACCTCCGGCTGAGCCAGTTCGGTGGAAACCTCGCCGTGGGCTTCCACCCCGACCGGCTGCGCGTCGGCCTGCGGGGAGGCTTCGCGACCGGCGACGCCGACGACACGGATACGCAGCTCAAGACCTTCACGTACGACCCGGACTTCAACGTCTCTCTGATGCTGTTTGAAGAGGCGCTGCCGACTCTCGAGGCCACGGTTCCCAGCGAGGCCAACGATGGCCGCACCACCGCAGCCAGCCGCACCGGCGCGGCCATCTCCAACGCCCTGTGGGTCCGGCCGCGCGTCGGATTCAAGATCCTCGACGACCTCACCGTCGACCTCGCGTGGCTGCTCGCGCAGCAGGCCAAGCAGCTCGACACTGCGACCACCGGGAAGGGCTACGGTTCGGAGATGAACCTCCACATGCAGTACACCCCGTTCCCACACTTCCGGCTCCAGGGGACCGGCGCCGTGATGCTTCCCGGCAAGTACTTCACGGAGTTCGAAGACGACACCCTTGGCGGTGAGTTCAACAAGGCGGCCATTGGCGGCCGCATCATCGCCGGCATCGAGTTCTGAGCCGGCTGCGGAGGCATCCATGTCCGCTCCCCTGCCCCGCATCGCGGTGTGCGGCGCGCGCGGTCGGCTCGGGGCCCTGATCGTCGCAGAGGCCGGAGACGCCTTCGCTGGGGCGGTCGAGCGCGACGGAGCCGTGCCCGCGTGCGACGTCGTGATCGACGTCTCGAGCCCTGTCGGCACGGCGGCACTCCTGCCCCGTCTGTCGGGACAGCCGCTGGTTGTGGGCACGACGGGGGCGCTGCCGATGGAGGCGCTGGCGGCCTACGCACAGACGGCACCGGTCGCCGTCGTACCCAACTTCTCGGTGGGCGTCCCGCTGATGGTCGACCTTGTGCAGCGGGCCGTGGGCGCCCTCCCTGACGGGTGGCAGATCGAGGTCGTGGAGGCCCATCACATCCACAAGAAGGATGCGCCTTCGGGCACGGCGAAGCGGCTCGTGCGCGCGACCGGGCGGCGCGACGTCCCCACCCACAGCCTGCGTGTCGGAGACACGTACGGCGAACACCAGGTCTGGCTCTGTGGCCCCGGCGAGCGAATCGAGCTCAAGCATGTCGCGACCCGGCGCGAGGTGTTTGCGATCGGCGCGTTGCGGTGGGCCCGTCGGCTGGTCGATGCGCCTCCCGGACTCCAGCACCCCTGAGCGCGCCGTCCGCCATGCTTGCGGACGCATCCGTGGCACACCGCCCGGACCGCACCCGCCCGCTCAGGACCCGTGGTTCGGGCTCCAGGGCTGGCCACAGTCCCGGCAGAGCGCCCGGCTCGGGACGCCCGCACCTTCGGCCTGCTGCCGGTCCAGCTCCATCACGCCGCGCCATGTCTGCGAGAACGTGCCGTCGATGACCTCGCCGACCCGGTTCTCCAGCTGCAGGTCCCAGGGGCAGAGCGTGACCTTCCCATCCCATGACACCGTGGGTGTGCGGAAGGGCGCCTGGCAGCGACGCGGGCCGCGGTCGGGGGCATCCACGGGAACCCCCAGCGCCGACGCCGCTGCTTCCAGCGCCCTGTCGGCTGCCTGGTCCCCGAGGTAGTGGCCATGGTCGGTCCTCCGGATCCAGATGGCGTCCCCTGCGGTCGGCCGACGGCCCACCACGATCCGCTGCGCGGGCAGGGCCGCGACCCGCGCAGGCAGGTCGCCCTGGGGCTGGGCATGGAGGACCTGCACGATGCGGGTCGCGGGGCCACGTGCCGCGCGGAGCTGCGCTACGCCTGCCCCGTTCCCCCGATCGAGGTCCACGAACCACTCCTGGGCCGCCGGGTGGGCCGCGAGTTCGGCCAGTCCGGCCGTGAGGAACCGCCCCGTGGTCTCCACGCGCAAGCGATCCGCGATCCCGTTCTGATGGATATTGTCGAGGAGAAAACGAAGAATCGGCTCCACCTCGGGATGCAGCAGGGGGTCTCCTCTCCACGAGACCGAGAGCGTTCCGAAGCGCAGCCGTGCAGTCCGGAGATCGGCGACGATCTCCCGGACGACCTCGAACCCCATGAATCCGCGCCCGAAGTCGACGTACCCGCGATCTCGGAGCGTGTTCCAGTTCTCGGCTGTGGGCGCCTCGGGCGCCCCCCGGGTCAGCGCCTCCCAGCGGTGCCTGGGCGTCGTGCATCCGTCCCATCCGCAGGGACAGACGTCCGAGAGTTCGAGCCGCAGAACGGCCTCGGGATGATGCTCGGTCCGGCCGACCACCCGCCGGACCCGGTCGGCGATCCCCGTCTGGATCATGCGGCCCGCGTCGCGCGCGATGTCGCGCATGGAGTCGCTGCTCCCCCGGAGGTAGCACTCCTGGTTGCACGGGCGGTCGCAGGACTTCACCACCTGGCGCCGCTCTCGCAGGGCCGGCAGCTGCCACAACTCCTGGAGGGTGTGATCGCGCACGCTGCCGAAGGCGCCCGCGAGGAAGTCGAGCTGGCCGTCACACATGATGGCCTTCCCGTCTGCGTTGATGTACAGCTCCTTCCAGCCGGCCCAGCAGGGGGCCTCCAGGGGTGTCATGTCCTCGGCGTAGTAGCGGGGGATCCTGCGAAGCTCGCCTGGCGGATTCTGGATGCGGTAGCCCGACGCGTCCTGGGACTCCGCCCGCCGCGCGAGGGTCTCCGCCAGTGTGCCCAGTTCCGGCAACCGGTCTT
The DNA here is from genome assembly GCA_036126975.1 of Myxococcota bacterium. Lineage (GTDB taxonomy): Bacteria > Myxococcota_A > UBA796 > UBA796 > UBA2385 > JAYYRS01. The sequence goes on along the minus strand of JAYYRS010000181.1, from coordinate 85 downwards.
CATGGAACCAGAGGTTGGCAGCCTCGGCCGGCACGTCATCGCCCTGGCGGAACAGGTTGAGGATCCGGACGCCGTCGAAGCCAAG
>JAYYRS010000180.1:0-5446 GCA_036126975.1 Myxococcota bacterium | reverse complement strand
GTAGTCGGCGAATGCAGACCAGTCCTCCACGGACCGGCTCAATGCCACCAGATGCTCCAGCGCCGTGGGGTCATCAGCCGACAGGTCGAGCACCTTCCTCCAGGCGTCCATCGCCACAGCAGGCTCGTCGATCCGCGACTCCCAGACCGATGCAATCTCCCGATACCGCTCCACCTGGGCGGTACCTTCCACGACCGTCGCCTCTCGCGCGAGGACACCGACCAGCGACCGCCAGTCCTCCGCGTCGGTATGGATCCGGCGCAACTCCTCGAGTGCCGCAAGGTTCTCGGGTTCGTGGTCCAGTGCTCGCATGAGCGCAGCCTTGGTGGCGTCCGTGTCACCCGCCTGTGCGTGCACGTCGGCGATGCGGCGCTGGTAGCGGGCCGCTTCTGCCCCCGCCGCCATGCTGGCGAGGCCCTCGAGGTACTCGACGGCGAGGCCCGACTCTCCACGCGCCCCTGCGATTCCGGCGAGCGCTTCGAGGACCTCGGCATCCTCAGGCGTCTCTTCGTGGAGCTGTCGGTAGAAGTCCCACGCCTCATCGGTATCCGACAGGTGTTCCGCAAGGATCCAGCGCCGCTTTGCGCTGATCGACGCCCGCTCCTCCTCCGACACCGTCACCAGGAATCGCTCTCGCAGTACTTCAAAGGCTTCCTTCCATTGCTCGTCCGCTCCGAGGATCTGCTCCAGATGTACCAGGGCCTCGAGGTCCGCGGGGTCTGCCTGCAGCCGTGCGCGCAGCACGTCGGCCGCGGCACTGTGGGCTCCTGCAGTCTCCAGTGCATCGACATGGTCCTGGGTCCCGTCCGCACCGGCCTCGCTGTAGAGGGCCGAAATCGCATCGGCGTCCTCGGATTGCACGGCGAGCCGACGCAGTGCGTCGAATGCCTTCCCTGCACCCGGGCGTGCAGCGAACGCAGCGCCGTACCTTTCTCGCGCTGCATCGGTTTCCCCATCCGCTTCCAGCAGATGTCCCGCAAGGAGCGCGTGGACCGAGGCAACTGGCGGTGCGACAGCGGCGTCTGCGATGCGCCCATGGGCCGCCGCCAGGCCGTCTCGCGACCCGGCACGACTCAGCGCACGCTCCAGACCCGCAGCGGCGCGCGCATCGGACCCCTCCGCATCAAAGGCGAGACGCCACGCCTCGACGACCGCGTCGGCGTCCTGCGACCACGCCTCGAGCACACGTGCACGGGCCGAGGTCGCCTTCTCCGCTGCAAGTGCCCGTTCGGCCTCCTCCCAGAAGCCGAGGCGCTCCGCCGTTTGCGCCAGCGCATGGAGCGGTCGGCCGTCCACGTCAGCGTTGATGACTTCGGACAGCGCCTGGACGAAGCTCGTGTCGTCCCCAGACGCACTTGCGATGTCGGCCATCCGCGCTCCAACCCGCGCTCGCATGACGTCATCATCGGCCGCTCCCGCGCGTTGACGAAGCAACATCAGAAGCGTTGCCGAGTCGTGCTGCCGATGGGCCTGGAGCTCGAGCGCCGCCTGCGCGCCCGCATGGGAAGGGGATTCATCCAGCACGGCCTGGATCACCCCCAACGCGTCCACGTCCTCGAGTCGCGAGGCCGCGTCGGCGGCCGCGAGCATGCGCCAGGCCCGGCCGTCGGGGTCCTGGGTCGCATCCGCTTCGGACTGCTGGAGTCGGTATACGTCATGCCATGCACCGGTCTCGGCGGCGAGGTCGCGCAACAGAAGTACCGCGGGCCGGAATCCCGGCGACAGTTCGAGGCAGCGGCGGAGCCCCGTCATCGCAGCATCCGCATCGCCGGCATGGTCCGCGAGTACGCGCGCAGCTCGGTAGGTCAGGCTGACTTCGGCGTTCGTGTCGTCGGTGGCGCCGGCGGCCCGCAGCAACGCGGCCGCCACCGCGTCCCAGTCCCCGGCAGCCGTTGCCAGCCGGTTGTGCGCACCCAGGCTCGGCGGGAAGTCCGCCACGCTGTCCAGTGCGCTCGTATAGAAGTGCAAGCCTCTCTCGGCATCGCCGAGCCGGTTCTCGAAGACGGATCCCGCACGGTGGAGCTGCAGCGCGACGGCGGCCGGATCGCTGGCCAGCGTTGCTCGCTGCTCGTAGACGGACGCCAGCTTCGCCCACTCACCGAGGCCGGTGTAGACGCGCTCCAGACCCTCAAGCGCGGGGAGGTAGCCAGGTGCAGCCTCCACGATGCGCTCGTACCACTGCTGGGCACCGGCGTCATCGGCCAGGGGGCCCTCGCAGAGTTCGCCCATGCGGTACAGCATGGTGACCATGGCATTGGGGTCGTCGATTGCGTCGAGCTGTTCTTGCATGAACGACAGGAGGTCCCCAAACCTGCCCGTCTGCCGCAGCAGACGCGAGACCGCGTCTGCCGCAGGTGCTGCGTTGGCGTCTGCCGCCAGGGCGTCCTGATAGACGGTGAGCGCGCCAGCCGGGTCAGCAAGTGCGGATTCGAGCAGCCGCCCCAGGCGGAGCAACGCAGCCGCTCGCGCAGGCCCCTGGACGGCGCCCGCCTCCGCCATGAGGCTGTCCCGCAGCGCCGACGCAGCGCCCGCCCGCGCGAGAAAGGACTGCTGCTCGTGAAGAAGCTCGACAGCGCCTGGGCCTGCAGCGTCGATGGCGGCCTGCCACGCCGTCGTGGCGGTTTCCGCGTCATCGGCCGCGTCTGCAGCGCGGGCAGCCTTCGCGAAAAAGAATGCCGCGTCGCTGCCCTCCGTCCGGTCGGCTGCAGCCTGATACAGCGCCGCGAGGGCCGAATGGTCGGCCCCTGCGACCGCGAGGCGCTCCAGCGAGAGGAACGCCTCGACGCTCGTGGGGTCGGCGTCCAGCGCCGCGGCGTACGCCGTGCGCGCATCGTCGCCACGTTCCAGATGCTGCTCGAGCACCCGCCCCTGTTCGACAAGCAGCCGTGCTGCCTGGGCACCGCCCGCGACGTCCGCCATGGTGCCGAGATGCGCCACAAGGCTCGCCCACGACTGCGTCCGATGGAGCTGCTCGCGAAGCAGGCGCAGGCTGAACCAGTCTTCCGGCGCCTGCGCCACCGCCCTTCGCAGAAGGTCGACAGCACCTTCATCGTCCCGCAGATGATTCCGGGTCACCAGGGCGGCATCGTGCAGGGCCTCCGCCGCATCCCCTCCCTCGGTCGCGTCCGCTCGCTGCACAAGCAGGTTGCGGAGCTTCTCATACGCCTGGTCATTCGCGACCACGTGTCCATAGGCAATGAACACATCCCGCGCGGTCTCCCCCGCTGCGATGGCGCCCTCGAAGCAACGCTCCGCGTCGCTCCAGCTGCCTCGACGCGAGAAATGAATCCGGCCCGCGGCGCCAAGCAGTCGCGCCTTCTGGCGGCCATCGTCCACTGCAGCGGCTTCGCGCTCCAGCGCGTCCGCGGCCTCCGCCCATGTGCCATCGGCCCCCGCTGCCGGGGAGTACCCGAGGCCCACGACGGCGTCGGTCGCGATGGGCGCCGGTTCGGAGATCCCGGGCCCGCTCCCCTCTGCCACGCGCCGCGCCGCGCGCTCTTCCCGCGCGAGCCGGACCTCCTCATCGGAGTATCCGATATCAGCGGAGTCCGTGCCCGCCGGACCGTCGCGAGCCTCCCGGGGCCGGATCACGGTCACGTCCGGAGCCCGGTTGGCGAAGTCATCCGCCTCCAGGTCGGTGTCTTTCCGCCGTGGCACCACAACCGTATCCTGGCGAAGAAGTCCCTCGTCCGACAGCGTTTCGCTGTCGGATCGCCCCGCCTCGAGTCCGGCCTCCACGGGGGGCGGAACGGGCGGTGGCGGGAGCGACGGCACGACCGGTGTTGACGGCGCATCGCCAACGCCGTCGTCCGCTGGCTCGTCCGCGACCTCCGCGACCTCTACCTGTGCCGCGGGCGCAGCCCCCTCCTCGACCGCCTCGTCGTCGTCCGGGGGGAAGATCAGCGTCGGCTGGCTGAACAGCGAAGCATTCGGCAACGAATCCGGGGCGTTGTCTCCCTCCGGCACCGCCGCGGCGCCGGCACGACCGGGCAGCGGCATGATGAAGGGGCCATCCGACGGGGCCGGGACCGCGCCCGGCGAGCGGGCGGCTCGGTCGGGATCCGGCACGAACGCCTCCGCCCGCGGTGACGCCGGGGGCGGATCTGGCACTGCGGGTGACTCCGCACCTGGACTGCCGTGCGGTGCCGCATCGGGCTCGTCGAGCGACTCGCGCGCCTTCGCTCGTTCTTCCTCGGGAACGGCCGCGGATGCATCGTACGCGTCGAGCGTATCGTCGCTCCAGAACGCATCGTCTTCCCCCGACTTGAAGAAGTCATCCTCGAAATCATCGAAGAAGTCGTCTCCGCCCGAGTTGCCCTTGGTCGACATGGTCCTGCCCCAGATGTCCGCGCCCGTGCGCACGGTCACCGCGATGCGCGAGCCGTTCCGCGCGTGATCCATACCACCCCTGCACCATCATGGGCAAGCGCGGAGGGCCCCGGGCTGGGGTAATAATTATGAGTTATTCTATGGTGTTGTGACCATTCGGGCCTGTCTTGCACGAAGCTTGTCAAGCCACGGCAGCCGGGCGGGTTCCACGCGCGTTGCGGACGGCCCGACTGCCGGCTACTTCGTCCGTCCGGCGGCTCCGCAGAACGGGACCACCTACCCCTGGGGAGACATGCGCATCCTCGTCACCGGCGGCGCCGGCTTCGTCGGCTCCCATCTATGCGAACGACTTCTGCAGGACGGGCACGAGGTGGTCGCGCTCGACAACCTCCTGACGGGTGCGCGAGCCAACATCTCCGCGCTTGACCGCCATCCCAAGTTCTCCTTCGTTGAGGCGGACGTCACCCTGGGCATCACTGCGGCCGGAACGTTCGACCGCATCTTCCACATGGCCTCTCCGGCGAGTCCCATCGACTATGTCGAGCTCCCGTTCGAGACGCTCTATGTCGGCAGCGACGGAACGCGTGCATGTCTGGAGCGCGCTGCCCGAGACGGAGCACGGTTCCTGATGGCATCGACCTCAGAGGTCTATGGAGATCCGGCGGTGCACCCCCAGGTCGAGAGCTACTGGGGCAACGTCAATCCGATCGGGCCGCGAAGCGTCTATGACGAGGCCAAGCGCTTTTCGGAGGCGCTCACCATGGCCTTCCACCGGTACAAGGGCGTCGAGACGAGGATCGTGCGCATCTTCAACACCTATGGCCCGCGAATGCGTGCCAACGATGGGCGGGTCGTTCCGACCTTCATCAACCAGGCACTGGAGGGCAAACCGCTGACCGTGTTTGGTGACGGACAGCAGACGCGCTCGTTCTGCTACGTGAGCGACCTGGTGCGGGGGCTCATTGCCCTGATGGAGTCGGATGTCACCGCGCCTTGCAACATCGGCAACCCGCATGAACTGTCGATGCTCGCGCTGGCGGAGACCATCAATCGCGTGACAGGGAACACCGCAGGCGTCGCGCACCGGCCCCTTCCGAAGGATGACCCGACCCGAAGG
>JAYYRS010000179.1:0-3433 GCA_036126975.1 Myxococcota bacterium | reverse complement strand
GGCCCGCCCCATTGGTCGTGCCGCCCTTGCGCTGTCGCGGCAGGGACTCCGGGTCGTATTCGGTGACACGGTGGAGGACGGTCGGATCACGGGTCTCGAGGCCGTGCCGGGCGGCTGGCGGACTGCGACGTCCGTGCCCGTGGCTGCGCTTCATGACCGGTTCCCGAGCCAGCGCCGCGCGGCCCATTTCGCCCGGATCCTGGCTGCAGCAGGTTCGATGCCCATCGGAAACCCACCAGAACTCACCCTGCTCTGCAGGGACAAGCTCCGTTGCCAGATGGTTCTCGGAGCGGCGGGTGTAGACGCCCAGCCGCCGATCGAGGCGGATCCCACGCGGTTCGCGGGTCGTCTTGCGGCGTGGGGGGTCGGATTCCTCAAGCCCCGCTACGGCGCCCTCGGGATCGGGGTGTGCCGGGTGGTGCCGGGCGACCCACTTCCCGCATCGCTGCCCGGCGCGATTCCAGGCCGCAGGGACCCCGCCATCCTGCAACGGGCCGTCCCGCCCCCTGCCAGATGGGCTGGATGGAGCGTGCGTGTCGTGTGCCAGCGGGCGCCGGGCGGCATGTGGGTCCAGGGCGAACCAGCCGTACGGAGGCACCGCACCGATCCCGTGGTCAACGCCGCGCGTGGAGCAGAGGTCGCGCCTGGACGGGACGTGCTCCCGAAGGACACGGCTGCGGCAGTCTGCGCCCTTTCTGCTCGCGTGACCGACGCGCTTGACACCCTGCCTTGCGGGCGCTGGGCCGTCGAGGTGGGCGTAGACCTTGCGATCGATACAGACGGTGCGCCATGGCTCATCGAGGTGAACTCCCGGCCTCGCGGTCGGATGGAGGCCCTCGCAGCGGCTGATCCCGGCCGGTTCCACGATGCGCACGTGGCGGCGTGCGGACGTCCCCTCCTCGCCTTGGCGTGGATCGCAGAGCAGCACGGTCGGGCGGCTCCCATCGCCTCTCCATGATGGCCGCCAGCAACGGTCCGGCTTCTCTGCGCGGCAGTCCGTTGCCCTCCGGGTCCCCGGGGCTGTCCGCGCAGGCTGCGCGTGCGGTCCGCGACCCGGGGCCGGGAGGCATTGCTGACCCGATGGTTCGGGTCACCCGGTTAGGGTGGAGCGGGTCTCGTTCCAGGGAAGCGCCGCGGTGTCGCTGCTCCTTCTGCTCGCTGCATGTGTGCGCCCAGCGGCGGTTCCGCCCGCGGGAACCACCGTCCTTCCCGGAGAAGATGGCGGTCTGCGGGGCGAGGTGGTCACCGGTGGTTCGCTGTCCGAGCGTCTTGCTGAACCAGATGGTGCTGGCCTTGTCGTTCTCTTCGGCGGAGAAACACGGGGAGACCTCCAACCCTGTGGATGCGAGGACCGGCCGTCCGGGGGGATCGCCCGGGTCGGCGGTCACGCGGTCGGCGTCCGGGGGGCCGGAACACCGACTCTCCTGCTGGATGCAGGGGCGTTTCTCGACGACACGCAGGGCGTCGATGGCGCGATTCGTCCCGATGTCGCGGCCGGAAACGCCTGGGTGCGAGACGGGATGTCGCAGCTCGGGTGGGACACAGTCAATGTGACGACCGTCGACGTTCCCGGTGTGCTGGGCGAGCACGGCGCGGCGATTCCCGGTGTGAGTGCGAATCTGCGTGTTGATGGGGTCGAGCCGTTTCGGATCATCGATCTGGATGGGCTTCGAGTGGGGGTGACCGGAGTGTCTCCGGTGCCGTCCGTTCTGCCGGAAGGCGTGCAGGTGCTCCCGCCGATGCGAGGACTCCGGCCAGTCCTGGCGGAGCTGCAGCCGGAGGTCGACCTGGTCATCCTGCTGTCCTGGCGGTCTCCCGAAGCAGCCCGATGGGCGGCTCGCGGCGGGCTGGTCGATGTCGTCATTGATGCGCAGGGCCACACTGGAAGGCATCCGCCGATCTGGGTTGGAGATGCGATCTGGGTGCGCAATCCAGCCAAGACGAGTCGCCTCGGAGAGTTGCGCCTGCAGCTGGATGATGGGCGCGTCGTCGGCGCGGTGGACCGCCGCATCGACCTGGGGCCGGGCGCACCCGAGGATGCTGACCTGGCGACGCTGGCCGCGTTGGCCGAGCGCGATGTGGCGCGGGTCCGGGAGTCGGTCTTCGCACCCGTGATCCTTTCGCCGCGCTGATTCCCCCGCCGCCGCAGCGGGGCGACCGGTCCGCGTCGTCCGCGGGGTACGCCGTGGGATGCGTCCGGGCCGGCGATGGCACGGTTCGCCCGTACGGCCGACGCCCCCGACCGGACGGGGCCGGTCGGGGGCGTCGGTCGGAGCTGAGAGCGATGCTACTGCCCGTCGTCGCCGATGGCTTCAACAGGGCAGTTCTCCATCGCCTCGTAGCACTGGGCGAGCTCTTCTTCGTTCTCCGGCTGCTTGTAGCAGATGTCGTGGTCCTCGTCGTCGGACATGCGGAAGTTGTTCGGCGCCGCGTCGGAGCAGACGGAGCAGAGGATGCACTCCATGTCGACGTAGAAGGAGATCTCCTTGCCGTTGATGGCGGCGCTGCCGCCGACGTTGTCTTCCCAGATGCTGGTCGGGTCGGCCATGTCTGTTCTCCTGCCTTGCCGGGAGGTCTCCCGATGGGCTTCGATTCGCACCTGCCAGTCCTAGCCGCTACGTAGGGGGGGTGCAAACGTGTGTTGCCGGACCGTTTCGGCAGGAGGCCAGCATGGCGATTCGCAAGGTAGCGCGGCTGGGGCACCCAGTTCTCCGCAAGGGAGCGCAGGTCGTACCCGAGGAGGCCATCGCGGGTCCGGAAGTGCAGCGCCTCATCGACGACATGCTTGACACCGTCGTCGAGTACGAGGGCGCGGGACTGGCGGCACCCCAGATCCATGTCGGTCTCCGCATCGTCGTGCTGCAGCTCTCGGAGGAACGGGGGATGGAGGTGTGGATCAATCCGGAGTTGACGCCGGTATCCGAAGAACTCCACTGCTCGATCGAGGGATGCTTGTCGGTACCGGGCCTCCGGGGGGTGGTCTGCCGTCCTGCAGGCGTCAGGGTCGCCGGTCTGGATCGGACCGGGGAACGCTTCGAACTGGTCCTGCATGGTTTCCCAGCGGTCGTGGCACAGCACGAGTGCGACCACCTGGACGGGGTCGTGTATGTCGACAAGGTGGAGCCCGGAACCCTCGTATTCGTCGAGGAACTGCGTCGGTTCGGGAGCTTCGACGCGGACGAAGAATAGTGCGACGCGCCGCAGTGCTGGTGGCGGTCGGGTCCGTCCTTCATCCGGGTGTCGCAGCGGCGAACTTCGGCGGTCGAACCGGTCATGCGGCGACCGGGTGTGGGGGCTGCCACGGGGAGCAGGCCGACCCGAGCGTGACCGTACGCCTGGTCGGACCGGCGAAGGCCGCGCCCGGTCAGGTCGTGCCGCTCGAACTCGTTCTGACGAGCACCGATCGGCGCCACACCGGAGCGGGGGTCAATGT
>JAYYRS010000178.1:0-6161 GCA_036126975.1 Myxococcota bacterium | reverse complement strand
GCATCTTCGATCCGTTCTTCACCACGCGGGATGGAACAGCGGGGGGGGCCCAAGGGCAGGGTCTGGGGCTCTCGGTGTGCCTGTCCATCATCAACCGCCTGGGGGGTACGCTCGGCCTCCGTCCGACGGATGGTCGCGGCTCATGCTTCGAGGTCGTGCTCCGCAACGCCGCCGGGTCTGTCACCCGAAGTACAGACGCGGCCGCCAAGCAGTCCCCTGCGCGTCCCCTGCGACTGCACGTCGTGGCTGACGAGGCCGGCGTGCTTCGGGTCGCGCACCGGCAGCTGCGGCCCCACGGTGTCGTCGGCGTCTCCAGTGGCTCGGCGGCCCTCGCCCTGCTGGCGCATGACGCGACCTTCGATGCCATCGTCTGTGACGTGATGATGCAGGGAATGAGCGGCGTCGAGCTCTATGAGGCCCTGCTGAAGACCCATCCACGGCTTGCGCGTCGCTTCGTGTTCCTGACCGGTGGATCGGTCTCGGAGGAGATCGAGCGGTGGCTCGAGAGGGCGCGGGTCCCGCTCATCGAAAAACCGGCTGGTCGAGACTTGATCTTCGATGCGATCGCCCGTGTCCGCCGCCGCGCCCGCCGCGCCGAACTGGAAGACCACGCCCGGACCCACGGGCTCCCGCCGCCGCCTCCGTGGCCGGACCTCAGCGTGCCGCCCACCGGAGCTGCGGGTGGGAACTAGCGGCTCTGCGGGTCCCGTGCGGGTGCCATCCGAGACCGCATCAGGCGTCCGCCGAGCGTGTAGAGAAGCCGGAGCAGCCACCGCGGCGCCATCGCGCCTGCCGTGATCCCGATCCGGGCAAAGAAACCCGGAATGACCATGGCGCGGCCCGCGGCAAGCCCTCGGACGCCCGCCCGTGCGCAGGCCTGGGGACTGAGTTCGATGAACGCTGGAACGTGCTGGTCCGTGGGGTTGCCAGCGACCTGTTCGAACTCCGTGGCCACGGGCCCCGGACAGAGCTGTGTGATGGTCACACCGGTCCCGGACAGCTCCGTGCGCAGGCTCTCCGAGAAGGCCGTCACGTAGTGCTTTGAGCCGACGTAGGCGCTGAAGAAGGGCATCCATGTGAGGCCGAAACCGCTCGAGACCATCAAGACGGCGCCGCGGCGGCGGGTCACCATTCCCGGCAGCATGTGGCGGGTCAGCCGGGTCAGGCCAAGCACATTTACGCGGAGCATGCCGTCGAGCTGGTCGATATCGCTCGCCTCGAAGAGACCGATCTGACCGACCCCTGCGTTGTTGACCAGCACATCGATGCGGTCGTGCGTCGCTTCGATCCAGGTCGCGAGTTCGTCGACGGCAGCCATCTCGCCGAGGTCGCACGGGCGTACATCCACGACGAGCGCCGGGTGGGCGGTGCGAAGTTCGTTGGCGAGAGCCTCCAGCCGCTCCACCCTGCGGGCCACGAGGACCAGTGCGCGGCTCATCGGAGCGAGCTCTCTCGCGATCTCCCGGCCGATCCCGGAAGACGCACCAGTGACGAGGGAAACGGCGTCGCGGATTCCGACGGTCATGGTCGCTCCAGGATTCAGCAGCCGGTCCACTGCGCGAGTGCTGCGACAAGCGCCTCGACGAGACCATCGATCTGTTCAGCCTTGTGTGCGGAAGAGACCGTGATGCGGAGGCGCTCCCTGCCGGGTGGGACCGTCGGTGCCCGGATGCCCGGCACCAGGAAGCCTGCGCGAAGCAGGGAGGCTGCGACATCCATGGTCCGGGGGCCGAGTACGACGGGCACGATGTGGGCATCGCCCAGGGCGGGGATGCCGGCGAGTCGAAGGGCCGTACGAAGGCGCGCCACGTTGTCCGACAGGCGCTGGCGGCGATCCCGGTCCGCAGCGCGCACGGCGACGAGAGCCGCGTGAGCCACCGGTTCAGGCAGTCCGGTCGTGTAGATGAAGGTCCGCGCCGCACTCACCAGCAGCTCACGGAGGATCGGAGGACCTGCGATGTAGGCGCCGAAGGCACCATAGGCCTTGCCCAGCGTACCCACGAGGAAGTCGGGTGCGACCCCCTGCAGGGCTGCTGCTCCCTGGCCCTCGGGTCCGAGCGCACCGACGGCATGGGCCTCGTCGACCGCCAGCCAGGCGCCAGCCCGGTCGCACGCCGCGCGGGCAGCACGCAGGTCCGGGATGTCGCCGTCCATGCTGTACAAGCCTTCGACAGCCATCAACCTGCAGCCGCCGGGGAGGTCCGTGCTGCCGTGGGGAAGGATTGCGCGGTCGGCCTTGCTCAGGCGGAGCGCGTCGATGGTGCTGGCGTGGTTGAGCGCGTCGCTCGCCACGATGTCACCGGGCTGCAGAACGGTGGTGTAGAGCGCGAGGTTCGCATGCCAGCCGGAGCTGAACAGCGTGACGGGCATGCCGTGCCGTCGGGCCAGTTCCGCCTCGAGGCGGTGATGGGCCTGCCGGTCTCCGGCGATGAGACGCGCTGAACCGGCCGCTGCGCCCGCCCACGCTTCCATGACGGCCGGCGTGCGGGCGAGTCCGAGGTAGTCGTTGCTGCTGAAGACGGCCACGTGCTGGCCATCGACCACGGCGCGCGTCTCGTCGATCATGTCGACGGGCCGGAGCTGCCGCTGGAGACCGGAGCGCTGGAGGGTCCGGACCCGCGCGCGCAGTGGTTCGAAGCGGTCGTCTCCCCGTCCGACGACGGTGGACCCGCGGAGCGGGTCAGGCGACCGGTTGGGCAACGGGCTTGTCCTCGAGCCCCGCCAGGTCGGTCCCCTCGCCGCGAATGGCGGGGGGGAGGCTCGGCGGATGGGGCTGGTGCGGGGGGGGGCGGACGACCATGCCCTGGGACTCGAGGAGCGAGAAGTCCTTCTCCAGGGCCTGGCCGGACGTCGTCAGGTAGTTGCCGAGCATCATGCCGTTCGCGCCAACATTGAAGACGTCGACCTGCCGGTCGCCCAGGTTGAGCTCACGACCACCGCACACGATGAGGTCCTTGGTGGGAAGCACCAGCCGGTAGAGCGCGATGATCTTGAGGCAGTCGAGCGCGGTCAGGTCGTCCTGGCCTTCGAGCGGGGTGCCCGGCCGTGGGTTGAGGAAGTTCAGTGGCACGCTGTCCACGTCGAGGTCGCGCAGGTCCAGGGCCATCTCGACGCGGTGGCCCCAGTTCTCCCCCATGCCGAAGATGCCGCCCGAGCAGACGTACATCCCCAGTTCCTTGGCCGCCTTGATCGTCGCCACCTCGTCATCGTAGGTGTGGCTCTCGACGATGTTGGCGTGGAACGAGCGTGCGGTCTCGAGGTTGTGGTGCATCGACTGCATGCCTGCGTCCCGGAGCTCTTCGAGGTTCTCCTTGGACATGAGGCCGAGGCTGGCACAGGTCTGCAGTCCCGTCTCCCGGCGGATGCGGCCGAATGCATCCTTGAGGATGTCGAGGTCCTTGCGGGCCGTGATGGCGCGGCCGGCCATGACGATGCTGAATTCCCGAACGCCGCCCTCGAAGGCCGCGCGGGCCTCGGCCGCGATCGTGGCTGCGTCCTTGGTCGTGTACCGGGGCGCCGCCGTCTTGAAGTGCGCGGACTGGGAGCAGAAGTTGCATTTTTCCGGGCAGCGCCCGCTCCGCGCATTGGTGATTCCGCACGTGTTGACGAAGTCGCCCTTCCACTCCCGCCGGACCCCGCCTGCCGTCTCGAACAGCATCGCAAGCTCGGCAGGGTCCGTGAGGGCGCAGATGGCGTCGGCTTCTGCTTCGCTGATCCCGACGCCGCGCGCGGCGCGGGCGCGGATGTCTGCCCAGTCCAGGGACACGGTCTCGGGGGTCTCGGCGTGCGTCGTCATGGTGCCTCCAGGCACTGCCCGGCTAGCCAGTGCTGCCGAGCGGGGCAAGGGCCGGCGGGTGGCCCGGTCACCGGTGGTCCGCGACCACGTGGAATGGGAAGCCGACTCTCGCGACCCGTTCACGGGAGGCACGATGCGCGCCGACGCCTTCGGGCAGCGTTCCCAGCGCTGCCAGGAAGGCATCCGAGGCAAGCATCTCGCCAGCGCGGGCGGTGTCTTCGCCCAGCACGAAGGCCCGGTTGACCTCCGCTCCGTAGAGGTCCTCCCCCGGCAGGACGAGGGACGGACCGAATCCGAGGCCCGCGCATCCGTGGATCGGTTCGTTCCGGCTGCCGTCGTCCATGGAGCCCGTCCGCGCTGCGTTGAAGGCACGCAGCGCGGCCATTCCATCGAGCAGGGCGCCCAGCGCCCTGGGGGGGGCGGGGAAGACGGCGAACCACGTATCCGCGACCCGCTTCACGATCTCTCCGCCGTGGGCCTCGACCGCTGGCCGCATCACCTGCTCTGCACGACGGGCCAGGGAGAGCGCGTAGACGATCCCATGGGCATCCGTGCGGCGGACCATGTCTGTGTAGTCGACGACCAGGATCGCGGCCGTGGTCTGGTACCGGCGTGCCAGCTCGTTGGCGGCGGCGGGTGTGTCGAGGCTCTGCTCCAGGAGCTCGTCGAATGTCAGGAAGGCGGGGTCGACCATGGAAGAGCACTCGCCGGGTGGGAGATGGAAGGCGGCGTCGAACCGTCCTCGCGCAGCGCAATGGCCACGACCGTCGACCGGTGCCGGGTTCAGGCCTCGTCGATCCGGGCTTCGATGTCCCGGAGCAGCTGGCCGGCCGGACCGGTGCGCTGGCTGCAGATGCAGCGCTTGTACGCCTTCCACAGCTCTGCAAGCATCGGATCGTCCACCAGCTTGTGCTCGACCGGGTGCGTGTCCTGGGACGGGAGCATCACCGCGCCGAGGGCGCGGCGACGGTGGAGCTGTCGCACCGAGCGCACGAAATGGGCGTCTGCCCGCGGCTCGCCGCGCCGTCGCAGTTCGCACCAGGCGTGCCAGAGGACGCTCTCGGGGAGGTTGTCCGCCTTGCGACTCGTGTCGGGCTGGCTCCGCAGCAGCCGGATGAGGTCGCGGGTGGTGGCCTGTGCGTCGACGGGGTCCGCGTGCTGCATCATCAATCCGGGGCATGCAGTGAACGAGCGGGACGAGGGTGCTCCCACGAAGGAGGTGGGCCTCCTGACCCCGGCTCGAGCCGTCGAGCGTAGCACGGGTCGATGCCGCGAAGCACGCTGCAGCTGCGATGGGGTGCGCCAGCCTCGGTCGGGCCGCGCCGTTAGGGCCGTCGCGACGGAGGTCCCATGGTCGTGCCGCTGCTCGTCCCGATGTGGTTTCTGGCGGGTGCGTCTGCGGCTCCGGAGGGTGCGGTGCTGCCTGCCGACATGCGCATCGAGCGACTCGACAACGGACTCACCGTGGTCGCTGCGCCGGCTCCGACGCCCGGGCTGGTCGCGGTCCAGACCTGGATGGATGTGGGCGCGCGGGATGAAGTGGAGGCCGGCATGACCGGCTTTGCGCACTTCTTCGAGCACCTGATGTTCCACGGTTCCGAGTCCCTCCCCCGCGAAGCCCGGGAGAAGCGACTCCTCGAACTGGCGGTCGATGAAAACGCGTGGACGGACGAAGACCGCACGGTCTACATCGCCCGGGCACCCTCCGCCTCGCTGCGGGAACTGCTCGCAGTGGAAGCGGACCGCTTCCAGGCCCTGGCGCTGACCGCTGCGGGCGTCCGTCGGGAAGCCGGCGCGGTCTACGGCGAGTTCCGCAAGGGACTTGCGAGTCCCGATCGCCGCATTCATGAACTGCTCCGTCGAACGGCATTCGTGGTCTCCACCTACGGGCATCCCGTCATCGGTCTCGAGTCGGACATCGCAGGCATGCCGGAGGGACTGGACAGGGCCGTGGCGTTTCATCGGACCTACTACCGGCCAGAACGAGCACTGTTGGTGGTCACGGGGGACATCGACCCGTCGGCGGTCGTCAACGCCGTACACACCACCCACGGGGGCTGGGTGGGGCATCCGGAGGCCGCGGATGCGCCGGAGCGTCCACGGGAGCCGCCACAGACTGCGCCCCGCGACGCGACCGAATCATGGGAGGCGGGTCCCGTGAATCCTCGCATCGCTGTCGGGTGGCGCGTGCCCGCGTTCGTGCCGGGAGACCGGGATTCTGCGGCACTGGTGCTGATGAGCGAGCTGCTGGGTGGGGCTTCGGCGTCGCTTCGGCGACGTCTGGTCGAAGACGAGGCCCTCGCCTGGTCGGTGTGGGTGCCCGAGCCGAGAAGTCGGTCTGCGGGATTGCTCGAGGTCCATGTGG
>JAYYRS010000177.1:0-8081 GCA_036126975.1 Myxococcota bacterium | reverse complement strand
GATCAGGCGGGCCTCGGGTTGCCCACCCAGGCTGTAGAAGTTCCATCCGCTGGCCGTGCGCTCGGCGTCATGGGTGCCGGTCCCTGTGGTCGGGGTGCCAAGCAGCTCTTCTCCCTCGTCCATGTACCCGAGGGCCGCGAGCGCTGCGACCTCGTCATCGCCGAGTGCCGCCGGCACGGACCCTTGCCCGATGCTGTCTCCCGTGACGTGCGCCTGGACCTGGACGGCCGCCCGGCTGGCGAGCTGCCGTTCCACGACGCTGCCGGGTACGCCAGGCCGGCTGGGCAGGTCGCCATCGCATGCGACCATGGCAAGCAGCAGCATGGGGGGCGCGAGCATGGCCGCCCGCATAGCGCGGAGCCTGGGATGCCGCAGCGGGTCGACGCAGCGTCCGCGTTGGTGTGGCGGCGGATTCACCATCCGTCCCGGATCCGGTGTTTCTGGACCTTGCCCATCGTGTTCCGGGGGAGGGCGCCGACGCGGCGGAGCTCCCGGGGCTGCTTGTAGCGGGCCAGCCGGGTGCGGCAGTGGTCGAGGAGGGCCGTGGTCTCCGTGGGCTCGTGCAGCACCACCGCCGCCACAACCCGCTCCCCGAGGTCCGGATCCGGGATGCCCACCACGGCCGCATGGGCGACGGCGGGGTGCTCTCGCAGCACCGCCTCGACCTCTGCTGGATAGACATTCAGGCCGCCGGAGATGACCATGTCGCGCGCGCGGCCCACGATGGACAGGCGTCCGGTGTCGGGGTCCCTGCGGGCGAGGTCGCCAGAGCGCATCCAACCGCCGGTGAGGGCGGTGGCCGTTGCATCGGGGCGTTCGTGGTACCGGTCGATCACGCCAGGACCACGGATCCAGAGTTCTCCCACCGCCCCATCCTCGACCGGTCGACCCTGCTCCGGATTCGTCACCTGCACGACCACTCCGGGGAGCGGGAAGCCGACCGTGCCGGGCACCCGGGGCCCATCGTAGGGGTTGGACAGCACGATTCCCACCTCTGTCATGCCGTAGCGCTCGAGGATGGCATGGCCGAAGCGGGCCAGGAATGCGGCGTGGTCCCGTGCAGGCAGAGGGGCCGAGCCGCTGGTGAACAGCCGCATGCTCGACAGGTCCACCGTCTGGTCCGGTGGAAGCGCGAGGAAGCGCGCATGGTGGGTGGGCACGCCCATGAACACCGTCGCGCGGTGGGTCTCGATGGCCTGGAGGGCAGCGGCCGCGTCGAAGCGGTGCAGCCACACGGCGGTGGCCCCGGCGAAGAGCGCACCGTGCTGGGCCACGAAGAGTCCGTGGATGTGGAAGAGCGGCAGCACATGCAGCAGGACGTCGTCGCGGGTCCAGCGCCAGGCCTCATGCAGGGACTGGACCGTGAACGCGAGGTTGTCATGGGAGATGCGGGCGCCCTTGGGTCGACCTGTCGTGCCGCTCGTGTAGCAGAGACAGGCAAGCGTCCCACCCGGGACGTCCAGGGACGGCGCGGGGGCGGAAGCATCGAGTCCGAGGCGAACCGTCGCGGCCGGCACCACGCGAATGCAGGTCTCGACGGCCCCGGGGTCGGGGAGCACCGCGAGGCGCGGACGGGCATCCGACAGCGCAAAGCCGACCTCGGCGGCGGTATAGGCGGGGTTGAGCGGCAGCGTCCATGCGCCGAGGGACAGCGTCGCGAGGTGCAGCTCGAGGAAGGCGAGGCACCGCGGCATCTGCAGGGCGACCCCATCCCCGGGGCCCACGCCGTGGGCACGCAACCACCCGCGGGCCCGGGCGATCCGGGCCCGCAGCTGTCCATAGGTCACCATCTCGTCGCGGTCGATCACCGCCGGGTGGTCGGGTCGGGTCCAGCGGGCGTCCAGCCTTGCGGTCCAGCTCACATCTGCTCCGGTGGTCGAGGCGGCGCTGGAGGAGCGCGAAGGTGGCTGTCGGGGTCGTACGGTGGACGACGGGTATCGCGGACGTCGGCCCTGGTACAGTCGCGTCCGGGCACCGCGAATGCCCGCGAGTCGGAGCCAATCCGTCCGCCACCAGCGAGGGCCGTCATGCTTGCACTGATCCTCTCTCTGTCCCTCGGGCTGGGCCCAGGCGGGCCAGCCTTGCTGTCGTCTCCGGCCCTCGCAGTGTCCCCGGGCGCCTGGTACGTCGGGGAGTGGAAGACGGCACCGCAGGATGGGCTCTCGATCGCGGTCCGGTTCGGTGCGAACGGGAAGGGGATGTTCGGCATCTACCAGGACGGCAAGCCCGTCCAGTCGTTCAACATCGTCTACACGCGTGCCGGGGACCACCTCGTGTTCAGCCGGAACGGAGTGGAGATGAAATTCCTCCTCGACGAGACGGCTGGGGTCATCAAGACGGGCGGTGGCGTCGCGATGGCGCGGGTGTCGGCCGCGCCGGCGGCCGCGGGCGGGTGCGAGGAGGCCTGCTGGGCCGCAAATGCCAGCCAGAAGGCCCTGCAGGACAAGTACGGAACCAGCAGCATCCCTGTTCGCTTCCAGCACGCCGTCGCCCTGATGGAAGGGCCGGGCTACGCGGCCTACCAAGCGTGTGCGAAGCCCCACGGCATGAAGGCTCTCACCGACCCCATCATCGGCGAGCAGTGCGATGCCGCTGCGACGGGCGCTTGCGTCGCCGCCTGCGAGAAGGCCCGGTAGCAAAAGGCCCCTGCGCCGGGAGAGGGGCTCTCCCGGCGCAGGGGACATGGGCATGCACCCGCGCGGGCACGCGGGTCCGTTGGCAATGCGGAGCAGAATCTGTCTTGCTGTAGGCATGCACGCCCACACGCTCGTCATCGGTGCCGGCTCTGCCGGCTGCGTCGTCGCTGCCCGGCTGTCGGAGGCCACGGGGCGCCGGGTGCTGCTGGTGGACGCAGGGCCGGACTACCCCACAGGGGACCTTCCGACCGATCTGGCAGACGGCACCCGCAACTCGATCAAGCACCACGACTGGGGCCTCTCCCACCGGCCCTCGAGCGGCCCGCTGCGGATGCCGCTGCCCCGCGGTCGGGTCGTCGGCGGCTCGAGCGCGGTGAACACGTGCATTGCCATCCGGGCCCTGCCCCGGGACATCGGGGAGTGGGCGGACCGGGGGCTGCCAGACTGGACCTGGGAGGCTTGCCTGCCGGCGTTCCGGGCCATCGAGCGGGACCTTGCGTTCGGGGCGGCGCGCCCCGACATCCACGGCGCTAACGGACCGCTTCCGCTGTTCCGTCATCCCGTGTCGGCCTGGACCCCCTGGTCTGCGGCGTTCGTAGAGGCGGCACGAGACATGGGTTTTCCGGACTGTCCCGACACCAACGACCCGGCGACCCCGGAGGGTGTCGGCCCCCACGCCATGAACCAGATCGAAGGTCGCCGCATCAGCGCTGCCGCGGCGTGGCTCACCCCCGCGGTGCGCGCCCGGGAGGGCCTCACCATCTGGCCCGATACCCAGGTCGTTCGCCTGCGATTCTCCGGTCGGCGGGTCTGCGGTGCGGAGCTCATGCGCGGAGGCGAGACGCGCGAGGTCGAAGCTGATCACGTCGTCCTTGCGGCGGGGGCGATCCACACGCCGCCGCTGTTGTTGCGGAGCGGAATCGGTGCGCGGGAAGACCTCGATCGGATGGGGATCGAAGCCCACACAGTGCTGCCCGGCGTCGCGCATCGTCTCCTCGACCACCCGGGGTTCGCGATGTTCTTCCGCGCCCGGGGCACGCTGCAGGTCGACCCCGATGCCCCTGTCATCCAGACCGTGCTCCGTTGTTCCTCCGGCGAGGGGCCCTGGGTGCACGACCTCCAGCTGCAGGCGGGATCCCACGTTCCGATCGGACACCGTACGATCAAGGCGGTGTCGCTGATGGCCATGCTCGGCAAGACCGAGGGGCACGGGCTGATCCGCTGGCCGTCTGTGGCCCCGGGCGCGAAACCTGTCGTGCAGTCCCGATTCCACGCGCACGCCGGGGACCGGCGACGGGCAGTGGTCGCGATGGAGCTGATCCGGACGCTTGGGCAGCAGGCGCAGCTGAAGGCGCTGGGTGATCATCTCCTGCCGCCCTCCTGGACGGCAGCCAGCGCGGCAGGAATCAACCGATGGCTGCCGTACCTGACCGACTCTGGCTACCACCCGTCCGGCACCGCGCCGATGGGTGCAGACGACGATCCGCTGGCGGTGACCGACGGCCGGGGCCGGGTGCGGGGGGTCGCAGGCCTCACCATCGCGGACGCCAGCCTCATGCCGACCATTCCGACCGGCAACATCCACCTCACGGTGCTGATGGTCGCGCATCGCATTGCGGGCTGGCTGGCCGCGGGAAATGGGGGCTGACCCACGGACCCGTCCCGGAGCCGGGAGACCCCGTCCGGTGCGCTACACCGTCGCTGGCGGCGCCTGGCTCGGCGCCAGCGTCACGACGATGGATTTGGACGCGGGTGTCCGGCTCCGGTGGGCGATCTGTCCCACCGGGACGAGGGGATTCGTCTCTGGGAAGTAGGTGGCACAGCAGCGGGGTGGCACGTCATAGGGCAGGACCGTGAAGCCGTGGACGCGACGCTTCTCTCCCCGGAAGTGGGAGGTGATGTCGACCTGCTGCCCCGACGCGAGCCCTTGAGCATCGATGTCCCGGGCGTTCATCAGAATGACCCGCCGATTGCCGTACACGCCGCGATACCGGTCATCGGGCGCGTACACCGTCGTGTTGTACTGGTCGTGGCTCCGAATGGTCATCATCATCAGCTGCCCATCACCGAGCGGGTCCGGTGGGATGCCGTGGACCGTGAAGCGAGCCATGCCATCGGGCGTCGTGAAGTGGCCCTCGCGCGGGCCATTCGGCAGGTAGAAGCCGCCTCCCTTGAGCCTCCGCTCGAAGTCCTCGAATCCGGGGATGCATGCGGCGATGCCCGCGCGGATGGCCGCGTAGTCCTGCCCGAGGCTCGCCCAGTCGATGGGACCGTCCGTCCCCAGTGTCGCTGCCGCAAGCCCCGCCACGATGTGCGGCTCCGAGCGGAGCGTGGGGTCTGCCGGCTCGAACCGCCCCCGAGACGCGTGCACGAAGCCCATCGAGTTCTCGACCGTCACGAACTGCTCACCGCCAGGCTGGAGATCCCGTTCGGTCCGTGCCCGACAGGGCAGGATGATGGCGGTCCGTCCCGTGATGAGGTGCCCCCGGTTGAGCTTGGTCGCGACCGATACGGTCAGTTCGCAGCGCTGGAGGGCGGCCGCGGTGCGGTGGGTGTCGGGCGCGGCGGACAAGAAGTTCCCGCCCATGGCGAAGAACACCTTTGCTGCGCCGACGTGCATCGCCTCGATGGCGGCCACTGCGTCGACCCCGTGTGCCCGTGGCGCCGAGAAGCCGTAGTGGGCCTCGAGCCGGTCCAGGAATGCGTCGGGGGGTTTTTCCCAGATGCCCATCGTCCGGTCGCCCTGGACATTCGAGTGCCCCCGGACCGGACATGCCCCGGCGCCGGGTCGGCCGAAGTGTCCGCCGAGCAGGAGCAGGTTCACCGCCGACTGGACGTTTGCCACACCGTTTTCATGTTGCGTGAGACCCATGGCCCAGCAGAGGATCATGCGCCGGCTGGTGAGGCATTGCCGGGCGAGGGTCGCGACCACGTCTTCCCGGACGCCGCACGCCTGAAGCAGTTCCGGCATGCTTTCCGCCTCGAGGTCCGCGCGGAACGCCTCGAAGCCGGTCGTGCGGTCGGCGATGAAGGCGCGGTCGATCCGACCCTCCTGAGCGGGGTCGGCGTCGATGGTGAGCATCTCCTTCATGACGGCTTTCATCAGGGCGACATCGCCGTTGATCCGCACCTGTACGTAGTCGGAACTCAGCGCCGTGGTCGAGCCGAGGACCTCGAGGGGGCGCTGCGGGTGGCGGAATCCGACCAGCCCGGCTTCGCGCAGGGGATTGATGCTGACGATCCGGGCCCCGCTCCGCACCGCACCCTGCAGGGCCGTCAGCATGCGTGGATGATTGGTGCCGGGGTTCTGTCCCACCACCCAGATGAGGTCTGCCTTCTCGAAATCCTGGAGCGTCACGGTCCCCTTGCCGATCCCGATGGCCTCGCCCAGCCCCGTCCCGCTCGATTCGTGGCACATGTTCGAGCAGTCAGGGAGGTTGTTGGTTCCAAAGCATCGGACGAACAGCTGATAGAGGAATGCCGCCTCGTTGCTGGTCCGGCCGGACGTATAGAAGATGGCCTCGTCTGGGTGGGCCAGCTCCCGCAGCGTCTGCCCGATGTGGGCGAGTGCGTCATCCCAGGTGAGGGCGGTGTAGTGCGACTCGCCGGGGCGCAGGATGAGCGGGTGGGTGAGCCGTCCACATTCGTTCAGCCACATGTCGCTCTGGCGCAGCAGCTCGTCGACGCTGTACCGCTCGAACAGTTCCGGCCCTGCCCGGCGGGACGTCGCCTCGCTGGCGATTGCCTTGGCGCCGTTCTCGCAGAACTCGAACGCGGTGCGGTGCTCCGGATCCGGCCATGCGCACCCCGGGCAGTCGAAACCGTCCGGCTGGTTGGCCTGCATGAGGGCCTGGATGCCGCGGACGATGCCCGCCTGGTCCAGCACGTGCCGCATGGTCGAGGTGATGGCAGGCAGTCCGCCCGCGAACGTCTTGGTTTCGCCCTGACGCCCCTCGGCAGGGCCGACCGGCGGTTCACCCTTGTCGATGTCGCTGCTCATGATGGGTCCACCTTACCTGGGACCCGTCGGGCGTTGGGGGCGTCTCGCCGTACGCGGTGTCAGGCGGGCGTGGCCGGCGGAGGTCGCAGGCGCCGGGGGATCGGCCAGGGGGGCCTGACCACACGGGTTGGTGGGCTGGGCGGTCACGCAGGTGCGCACGGCCGGTGGGGACGCCTACGCGCGGTGGAGTCCGGCGGCGTAGGCCTCGGTCACGGCGCGTCGGAGACCGATGCCCAGCCATGCACCAACGACGCCCAGGCCGCTCACGGAGGGCGGGATGGCGATCGAGGCCGCCTGAAGGAGGAGAACCACGCCGATGTAGGTGCCGATGATGCCGGCGGCTGCGATGCCGAGATGTTTCAACGCGATGCGGTCGGGGGTCTTCACGAGGGCCTCCTGGTTCCGCCAGCGTCACCTGCGGCGCGGGACCTCGCCATGCGGAACGTGTCTCGGTTCGTCAGCGGTCGTACCGGCTCCCCCGGTTCAGGTGTCGCGGAACTTCTTGACCGCACGGTCGAGCACGCGGATGAACTTGGTGTCCGAGCCGCCGCCCCATTCCTCGACCACCGCGCCGTCGCGCATGAGGTAGTAGTAGGGAAAGAAGGGCAGCTCGATGTCAGGGTTCTTGATGACCTTGAACACGAATCCACGCTCCTCGGCGAGTGCCTTGGCGACGGGGCCGAAGGTCTTGCAGGTCCCGCAGCCGTCCTTCGACATCATGATCACTTGCATCGAATCTCCATTGTCCAGACCGCCGGTTGGACAGGCGGGCCACGCCGGCAAGGGGGCAGGGCCGCGCGCTTGATCTCGGGATCGGATGAGTTAGTCGCTGGGCCTGTTCATCCGGTAACGCGTCCCTCGAAGGGCGGAAGGAAACCAGCGTGTCGATTCTCGTCGGAAAGAAGGCCCCTGACTTCACCACCCAGGCTGTCCTGGCCAACGATGAAGTGAACGGGAGCTTCAACTTCGCCTCGGCCATCGAGGGCAAGTACGCCGTACTGTTCTTCTACCCTCTGGACTTCACGTTCGTCTGCCCAACCGAGCTCATCGCCATGGACAACCGCATGTCCAAGTTTGAAGAGCTCGGTGCGGTCGTCGTCGGCGTCTCCATCGACTCCCACTGGACCCACAAGGCGTGGCGCAACACGGCCGTCGAAGACGGTGGCATCGGACAGGTGGGCTACACCCTCGCCGCCGACATGAACCATGCCATCTGCCAGGCATACGGTGTGGAGTCCGACGGCGGCCTGTCGGGCTACCCTGCCGGCGCAGCGATGCGGGCCACCTTCGTGATCGACCCGAATGGCATCGTCCGCCACATGGTCGTGAACGATGAGCCCCTCGGCCGCAACATGGATGAGGTCATCCGGATCATCGAGGCGTACCAGTTCCACGTCGAGCATGGGCAGGTCTGCCCCGCGGGCTGGGACAAGAAGAAGAAGGCC
>JAYYRS010000176.1:0-8207 GCA_036126975.1 Myxococcota bacterium | reverse complement strand
CGCCCTGGATGAGGATGGCCATGGAGTCGCCGGCGTCACCCTCTTCGAACAGGACCTCTCCGTTCTTGAGCTGGCGGGCTTCGCCACGGTCGAAGATGCGAACGAGGCGGATGGCTTCGTCGGGGTTCAGGCCCTCTCGTTCCAGCAGGCGGCGGGCCGCTGCCGTGAGCGCGCTGTCCGGGAGGATCATGCCAGCTCCCCGAGAAAGCGCTTCAGCAGATCCCAGGTTCCGACCCTCATGTCGGCCTCGCCGAGGGATTCCTGTGCTGCGGCCATCGCGGCGGCCTCTTCCTCGGCCGCCGTCTCGATGCCGATGGACCCCGGACGGGCGATGTCCTCGTGGGACTGGATGGCTCTCCATTGGCGACGGATCGCATGGTTCGTCGTTCGCAGTCGTCGGGCCATGCTCTCGAGCATGTGCTCCTGCAGTGCTGCCAGAGCGGCCGTGCCGCCCATGGCCTCGATGCCTGCGCGGGTCAGAAGCAGCGCAGCGCTGTCCTCGAAGGCCCGCAGCGTCGCCGTCCGGTGCGTCGCGGACGCGTACAGGGCGGCCTCGCCCACGAGTTCGCCCGGCCAGACATCCGAGACGGGTCGTTCACGCGTGCCCTCGCGGACCCAGGCCTTGAGGCGCCCCTCAACGACGAACAGCGCATGCTCTGCGGTCTCGCCCTGTCGACAGAGTTCGCCCCCACGCGGAACGCGGGCCCACCTCCCCACGCGGACGAGCATCGCGATCTCGCTGCGGGGCACGTCGCGAAACAGGGGGAGCGCCGCCACGGCGTCGATCGGGGCGTCGGTTGACATGGGCGGGAGTGTAGCGGGCGCGCAGCGGCTGCGGGTGTCGACACGGAATGGCCGGGGCGGGTAGGACGTGCGCGATGGAGGCCCCGTGGTGCTGCCCCCCGACTTCGATCCCGACGGTCCTGGCATGGGAGACGGCCTCTTCGGACTGCCGCTTGAGCCTGAGATCTGCGGCGTCCAGGTGATCCCCGTGCCCTGGGAAGCGACCGCCTCCTACGGACGCGGTGCGTCCCGGGGTCCTGCTGCCGTGCTGGCCGCGAGCCAGCAGGTCGATCTCCATGACCTCGACCATGGAGACGCATGGCGGGCGGGCATCGGCCTGCTGCCACCCGACCCGAGGATCCCGGAACTCGCGCGGGCCGTGGAGGCAGATGCACGCGCCGTGATCGCTGCGGGCGGTGTCTGCCTCACGCCGGAGATGGTGGCGGCGAGAGATCGGGTCAATGCGGCGTCTGCGGAGGTGAGCGCCTGTGTCGAGCGTGCAGCGGAAGCGGTGCTCGGACGCGGGGCCATCCCTGCGGTCCTGGGTGGCGATCACAGCGCACCGCTCGGACTCATCCGGGCCATGGCCCGGCATCATCCTGGCCTGGGTGTACTGCACATCGATGCCCATGCAGACCTTCGGAACGCCTACCTGGGCTTCGCAGAGTCCCACGCCAGCATCATGCACAACGTCCTGTCCCTCAGCGGGGTCGCCCGACTGGTGGGGGTCGGATGGCGAGACGTCGGGCACGCAGAGGCCGCGCGGGCCGCGTCGGATGCCCGCATCGTACCGGTCTGGGATCGGGACATCGCGGCAGTGCGTCTGAGCGGTCGCCCGTTCCTGCGGGTGGTCGATGCGATCATCGCCGCCCTGCCCGAGCGGGTCCATGTGTCCTTCGACATCGACGGACTGGACCCCGCGCTGTGTCCGGGCACCGGAACGCCGGTGCCAGGGGGCCTGTCATTCCGGGAGGTTTCGTTCCTTCTGGCGCGGGTCGCAGGGGCCCGCGAACTGGTCTCTTTCGATCTGTGCGAGGTCGCACCTGGGGCCGGAGAGTGGGACGCGAACGTGGGCGCCCGCGTGCTCCACAAGCTGGCCGGGGCGACCTTGTGTTCCCGGGACGCCGGCGGGGCAGTGGACCTGGGGTAGACTGCGGCACGCGCAGGAGGAGAATTGGCCAACGACCGCCGCCGCGAGGTCCGGGTCGGCATCTTCGTCACGTCCCTCCTCATCGTGGGCGCGGTGATGCTGTTCTTCGTCGGCGGCTCGACGGACCTGCTCGAGCGCTACTCCACCCTCAACGGTGCGTGGTCGGACGTCAGCGGGTTGAAGGAGGGGGCGGTGGTGCGCCTCGCCGGACAGGACGTCGGCGAGGTGGCCGCCATCCGGTTCAGTGATGACCTGGGAGTGAAGGACGTCTTCGTCGAGATGAAGGTCAAGGAGAGGTTCCAGGAACGCATTCGGGAGGATTCGGAGGCGCGCATCGACACCGTGGGCGTGCTCGGCGACAAGTATGTCGCCATCTCGATGGGTGACCCCGACCATCCGCGGCTCGATGACGGCGCCTGGATCAACACGCGGCCGCCCTTCGACATGCTGCAGTCCACGAAGAAGGTGGCGGAGATCCTCGACAGTACAAGCAACATCGGCCGCAAGGTCGACCTCATGATCGGCTCTGACACCGAGGCCTCGCAGGCGTCCCTGTCCGCCAGCCTCGAGCTGGTCGAGGCCATGCTGGCCGAGGCGAAGGAGGGGGAAGGCCTCCTCCACGCGCTCGTCTACGACAAGACGATGACGCGACGGGTCAACAACACGCTGGGCAACCTCGAGGCGATGTCGACCGACATCCGCTCGACAACCCACGAGATCCGCAACGGCGACGGCATCGCACACGAACTGGTGTACGGAACGGAGGGCAAGGTGCTCGCCGCGAAGCTGGGCGACCTCGCAGGCGCGCTGGGCCAGGTAACCGAAGACCTGAGGAACGAAGACTCCCTGGTCCATGCGCTCCTGTATGAACCCGACAAGGCAAAGATCATCGACGACCTCGCCCAGACGAGTGCGTCTCTGCGGGAGACCTCGGAAGCCATCAACGCCGGAGACGGGACCATCGGGCTGCTCGCGCGGGACCCGGCCCTGTATGAGGACCTGCGGGCACTGGTCGGCGGGGCGCAGCGCAACAAGCTGCTGCGGGCCTACATCCGGCGAACGGTCCGACAGGGCGAGCAGCAGCAGGCGAGCCCCTGGCAGGCAGCTCCGTGAGGCGGGCGGCGGACGGGTCCGACTGATGCCGGGTGTGCGCGCGCTGCTGCGCCCCCGGCTGCTTGGGCAGCGGAACCGATGGCTGCGGGCCAGCCGCGCGGAGAAGGCCACGATTGTCTTCTTCGCGCTGATCGGGCTCGGCTTCTGGATCGGGGTGTTCGCACTCTTCGGCTGGCTGGTGACGACCTTCCACGCCGTTGAGGTCTTCGGACCGATCCTGTCGAGGAAGCTCCTGGAGATGCTCATGCTTGGGCTCTTCGGCCTGCTGTGCTTCTCGAACGTCGTGACCGCACTCTCGACCTACTACCTGTCCGATGATCTCGAACTGGTGCTGTCCCTGCCCATCAGCCGCGTCAGCTTCCACTTCGCTCGGCTGGTGGACACCATCAGCCAGTCCTCATGGATGATGGTGTTCTTCGGTCTTCCGATCTTCGTCGCCTATGGCGTGGCATACGACGCCGGGTGGGCCTATGCGGCGGCGCTGCTGCTCGTCATGCCCGCATTCGTGCTCGTGCCGGCGGGGATCGGGGTCGCGACGGCCAGTGCACTGGTGCGGATCTTCCCCGCCCGGAAGATCCGGGAGGCCCTCGTACTGGTCGGGATCGTGACGCTCGTCGTCGCCTTCGTGCTGTTGCGTGCCGTGCGTCCCGAGCGGCTGGTCGATGCAGAGTCGTTCGAGAACGTCGCGGCGTATGTCGCCAACCAGCAGACGCCCGTTCCGGCGCTCACACCGCCCCGGTGGGCCGCGGATGTTCTGGTCGCGGCCCTCCTCGAGCGCCCGTGGCCGTGGCTGGAGCTCGGGCTGCTGCTGTCGGGAGCGGTTGCCATGACCGGCATCGCCCGCTGGCTGACCAACGCGGTCTACGATGAGGGCCGGACACGCGCGCAGGAAGCGCGTGCAGCACGGCTCGCGAAGGCCGGTTGGCTGGATGCGCTGCTTGGTGTGTGGACCCGTCCTCTTCCCCCGGTTGCGCGCGCCATCGTCATCAAGGACGTCAAGGTCTTCGTCCGGGACCCGAGCCAGTGGTCGCAGGTGTTTCTCGTCGGCAGCATCGTCGTCATCACGCTCGCGAGCGTCGCGGCCCTTCCGCTCGACATCTTCCGGGGACCATGGGCACCATTCTGGAGGAACTTCTTTGCCTATGGGGCGCATGCCCTCGTGGGGTTCATCATGGCGGCGGTGGCAGCACGCTTCCAGTTCACGGCCGTCAGCAACGAGAAGCGGGCGTTCTGGATCGCGCGAACCGCACCGCTCACGGCGCGGCAGTTCCTCTGGGCGAAGGTGTGGCCCTTCATCGTGCCCATGATCCTGGTGGGCGAGACGCTCGCGGTCGCGAGCACCCTCATCCTCGAGGCTGACATCGTCCTCGTGGGCATCGCGGCGGCGACCGCATTCGGTCTGGCCTTCGGCATCTCCGGAATCGCGGTCGGCATGGGTGCGATCTGGCCGGATTTCAAGGCCGACAACGCGGCGCGGGTCGCCGCGGGTCCGGCGGGTGTGCTGTTCATGGTGATGTCATTGATGCTGACGTTCGCCGTGGTGACGCTCGAGATGCTGCCGACCTACCTGCTGCTGCGGGCGCGGCTCGACGTGCGCGCCCTCGCTGGGCTGGAGTGGGTCGGTGTGGTCGTGCCCCTGCTCGCCGCGATGGCGCTGTGTGTCTTCGCCACCGTCTGGCCCATCCGGAGGGGCGCCCGGTCGCTGTGGGAACGGGAGCTGCCGAACTCGTGACACGTCGCTGCCGAGCGTTCCTCCTCGCGGCGGCGGTGGGCTGCGGTCCGCGCGTGCCGCCACCCCCGTCCGCGGTCCGGAGCGGTTCGATCCTCGCGCCGCCGTCCCAGGCCCGGGCCGCGGTGGTCCGTGGATGGCATGCGCTCGCGTCCGGGGACCTCGAAGCGGCGAAGCGGGCGGCCCGACGCGCGCGGCTGCTGGATGCCACCCATGCAGGCCCGCTGCGGCTTGGCGCCGCGGTGGCGCGTGCGGAAGGGGATGCCGAAGCGGCGGTGCGCCTGCTCGATGCGGCCCTGTCCGTGGAACCCGGCTGTGCAGCCTGCCTGGTCGACCGGGCACGACAGACGGGTGCAGATGGGGACGTCGCTGCTGCGATCGCCGCAGGAGCGCCCCCGGCCGCAGTGGTGGCCGCGACCGGTCCGATGCCGGGCGTGCAGGCCCTGTCTGCGTGGCGGGCGCGCACCGACCTGGACGGCCAGGAGCGAGCCCTGCGCGGGCGCGCGCTCCTGCGGGCCGGCCACGTGGATGCGGCGCGTGCGGACCTG
Source organism: Myxococcota bacterium (assembly GCA_036126975.1). Classification (GTDB taxonomy): domain Bacteria; phylum Myxococcota_A; class UBA796; order UBA796; family UBA2385; genus JAYYRS01. The sequence goes on along the minus strand of JAYYRS010000176.1, from coordinate 2,884 downwards.
GTCGCGGCGGCCGAGGCGGGGATCGCCGACTCCGCGACGCTATCCGCGCTGGTGGACATGGGAGAGCGGAGCCACGCGCTCTGGGCGGCGGGGAGGGCAGCGAGACGTCGCCCGTCCGACGCCCAGGCCCTCGTGCTGTGGTTCGGGGTTGCGCTGGACCACGGGACGGACGCAGAGATGCATTTGGCCGCCCAGGCCCTGGGAGCCCTCCCCGCGACCCTGCTTGGTGCGACGGAGGGCGGGAGCGCTACGACAGCCCTGCGCAGGGGACACGCCGTTCCGGGTCTGCCGGACGAGGCTGCCTTCGCGCTGCTGGGCGCGGCGCCTGCCGGTGCGGCGCCGGCGTCGCTGGGGGGGCGCGGTGTGCCGGACACGCCCAGGGGCCTTCAGCTGTGGCTCGTGGCGGCCGACGCCGTCGGCGTGCCGACAGCGCCTGTCGAAGACGCGGTGCTCGCCGGTGGCGATGCGCCACGGACGGAGGTCGTGGTTCGCTGGAGGCTGCAATCGGGGCATCCGGAATCCGCCGCCCTGGGGCTGGAACACGCGCTGGAAGGCCCCGGAGGGCTGCCGCCCCTCTGGTGGCCCGACGCGCTGGATGCCGCAGGGCACCGGGAGCGTGGTCGCGAGGCGAGGAGTCGATACGGCTCCCCGCTCGACCGCGCGACGCTTCTGGTCCGGTCGGGATCGGCGTCGGGTCTCGCGGCGGTCGAGGCCATCGGCCCGCCGGCGCTGCACCTTCGGCCGCTTGCGCTCCTGCACGCAGGACGGCCGTGTGACGCGGTCGCCGCATTCGTGACGTTGCGGTACCAGTCCGTGGGGCCGGTCCCCGGCGCGGGCGCCGTGGGTTACGCGGGCGCCAGCGCAGGGTGCTGGACGGCCGATGCCCTCCCCGTGCTTCGCGCTGCGCAGGCGGAGGCCCCCGCGGACGGCCGCCTCGCGCATGCCCTCGGGCGTGTGTTGCTGGACCTGGGTGACCCCACAATGGCCCGCAGGTTCTTCGCACAGGCCCGGCGCGCCCTCCCTGAGGACGCACTTCTGACCTCCGATATCGTTCGTCTCTCACGCGCTACCGAGGACCGTCCATGAACCGCCTCCTCGTGGTACTGCTGGCGGCGCTCTTCGCGGTCGGGTGCGCCCAGAAGCGGCGCATCCGAATGGCGAAGGAACAGCCGGATGCGCTGGTCTCGGACCTCCGCAGCCGTCCGCTCCCGTACGCCCTCCAGGCGCTGTTCAACGTGAAGGTGAGCGGGCCAGAACTCCAGGGCACGACGACGGCAGGCATGGTCCTGTCGCGGCCCGACCGCTTCAACATCAACGTGCAGACGCCGCTCCGCACGCCCCTGCTGTACCTGGCTTCCGACGGCAGGGTCATGCACGCCTACACGCACCAGGACACCACCTTCTACCAGGGAAGCGATGAGTTGGCGGTGCTGGGAGAGCTGTCGGGCGGTGCCGCCGGCGTACCGGACCTGCTGCTCATGCTGACGGGTGGCCTGCCGCTTCCGGAGGCGGAGGTCCTCGAAGTCAGCGTCGAGGATGGGCTCATCCACGTCGAGCTCGCAGGGCCCCAGGCGTCCCGCGTCAGCGCTTGGGTCGACCCGAAGACGGAGCTCTTCCGGAGGTTGGAGATCCGGAGCATGGTGGACGGAGAGCTGGCGGAACCGTGGGTGACCGCAGACATCCCGAACCCCATGCACTTCCAGGGAGGGTGGCTGCCCGAAGAGCTCGTCATCGTCCTGCCCACGCTGGGCTGGACGGTGGAGATCACGTTCCACACATGGGATGAACTGGGTGTGATCCCCGACGTGTTCCTGCTTGAGCCACCCGCGGGCTCGACGATGCGGGACCTCGTCGAGACGCTCAGGACGATGGCAGAGCAGCAGGGCGTGCGTCCTCGACCCTGAGCTGGACGGTCTCCCTCCCTCGCCACCGGTTGATCTCGACGCGCGCCGCGAGGTCCAGCGGGCCGGCGGCCACGGCATCCCTCCATTCGGCCGCGCCGAACCAGATGGCGTCGACCCCGCTCGCCCGGAATTTGAGGTGGCGCTCCTTGAGGACCCGGACGTCATGCACCTGGGCTCCATCCACGCGCAGCAGCGGTGCGGGATTGCCCTTCCCGAATGGGGCGAGCCGCTGCAGGGCGCCGGCGAGGGACGGACCCACCTCCGCCGGCGAGCACGCTGCGTCGAGTTCGAGCTCGGGACGGAGGTCTTCTGCGCTGGCATGCTCGTCGACCCATGCCGCCAGCCGGGCCCCAAGATGGGGGAGCCGTGCTGTGGGGACCGTGAATCCGGCTGCGACCGGGTGGCCGCCGTAGCGGTCGAGGAGGTCCTTGCAGCTGTCGAGCGCGCGGACAGCATGGACCTGGTGCACGGACCGGACGCTGCCCACGGCCGTATCTCCCTGGACGCTCACGACCGCAACGGGTCGATGGATGCGGTCGCGCAGGCGGCTCGCGACGATGCCGACCACCCCGCGGTGCCACCCCTGGGCCTCCGGGCCGCTGACCACCACGAAGCCGGGCAGCATTGCAGGAAGCTGGGACTCGGCCGCCGCGACCAGTCGGTCCTGGATCGCACGCCGTTCGGAGTTGAGCTGGTCGAGGGCCCGGGCCTGCTCCCGGGCGCACCGTGGGTCCCGCTCGTCGAAGAGCCGGATCACGGCGTCGGCGCGCTCCAGTCGGCCGGCGGCATTGATCCGCGGACCGATCCGGTAGCCGAGGTCGTCTGCCATGAGTGGGTTCTCGCCCAATCCGGAGACATCCAGCAGTGCAGCGAGACCGGGGCTGTGCCTGCCTGTCGACAGGGCCTCGAGACCGAGGGCGACGATGCTGCGGTTCTCGAGCGTACCCAGGTCGACGACGTCCGCCACGGTCCCGATCGCG
>JAYYRS010000175.1:0-2799 GCA_036126975.1 Myxococcota bacterium | reverse complement strand
CCCCCTTCGCGCACCGGAGGAATCCATGCACCGAACCCTGCTCCCGCTGATCGCCCTGACGACAGGCTGCGTGCTTGACCGCACGGGCCAGTCTGCCACCGAGGTCTACCGCCGAGAGGTCGCTCTGCAGAGCGCACGCGTGGCGAACATCGAAAAGCAGTTCGATGGCATCGACGGCCGGGTCGCGCAGATCGAGGAGCTCAACCGCACCCGCGGGCAGGACGAGATCCTGAAGCTCGAGACCCTGGAAGAAGTCCGCGCCGAGGTCGCCCGCATGCGCGGCGAGGTGGAGGTCCTGGGTCATGCATTCGGTCAATCCAGCTCCGACGCTCTCACCCAGCAGGAGGACGCATCCTTCCGGTTGATGTGGCTGGAGGAGCGCGCTGACCTCCTCGAGAAGTCCATGGGGCTCGCCACGCCTCCGCCGCCAGCGCGGGAGAGCGTTGTGTCCCCGGCGGAGGGCGCTGCAGAGGGCACCGGTGATGCGGCCCCCGGGGTGGCCCTGGCGACGCGGGATGCCAAGGAAAGAGGACAGTCTGATCAGGGGATCACGGATCCGGACGCGATGATCAAGCTGGCGGAGGAGCATCTGGCCGCGGGCCGGGAGCCCGCTGCGGAGGCGGTGCTCAACCGCTTCATCGACATGCATCCGAAGCACGAGAAGGTGGCCGAGGCGAAATATCGCCGCGCGGAAGCCGCGTTCAACGCGAAGAACTACCCGGCAAGCGTGCTTCGTTTCCAGGAGGTCATCGACGGACACAAGAAGTCCATCTGGGCGCCCTGGGCGATGCTCCGCCAGGGCGAGGCCTTCGAGGAGCAAGGGCAGAAGCCGAATGCCAAGCTTTTCTATGAGGAGGTCGTCCGAGCCTGGCCGAAATCCAAGGCGGCTGCAGAGGCACGCGCGAAGCTCAAATAGCGGCACGCGCGGGTCTCACAGAACGGCGCCCCTCCCCGCGCGTGGGAGGGGGCGCCCCCGGTAAACCCGGGCGGCGTCGCCCCATGCTGCATCCGAACGGCTACCGGTTCACGATGTGGACTGCTTCGCCCAGGGCCGCCTTGGCCGCTTCCATCACGGCTTCGCCGAGCGTCGGGTGCGGGTGGATGGTCAGTCCGATGTCCAGCGCCTCGGCATCCATCTCGACCGCGAGGACGGCTTCCGAGATCAGATCCGACGCATGCGGTCCGCAGATCGTCACCCCCAGCACCCGGTCGTCTGCCTTGTCGAGGATGACCTTGATGAAGCCATCCGTATCCAGATGGGTCACGGCGCGGGCGTTCGCGGCCCACGGGAACTTGCCCACCTTGACGTCGTATCCGGCGTCCTTGGCCTCCTGTTCCTGCAGACCGGCGGTGGCGATCTCGGGGTCGGTAAAGACCACTGCAGGCACCGTGCGGGCGTCGTTGTAGGCATCGTGCCCCGCGATGACCTCCGCACAGATCTCGCCGTCGTGCGTGGCCTTGTGGGCGAGCATGATCCCACTCGCGACGTCTCCGACAGCGTATACGCCGGCCACGCTGGTCTTAAGCTGCTTGTCCACCTTGATCTGACGACCGGCCATCTCCAATCCGAGCTGCTCGCTCCAGCCCTCGGAGTTGGGGAATCGACCGACAGTGACGAGGATCTTGTCCGCGGGCAGCTGCTGCTCACCCTTGGCGGTCTCGATCCGGACGACCGCCTTGTCGTCCCCTTCCTCCCAGCCAAGCGCCTTGGCATTGGTCAGAACGTTGATCTTCAGCTTCTTCATCTTGCGACGCAGCAGCTTGATGACCTCCTTGTCGAATCCGGGGAGGACGTCATCCTGCATTTCGACCACGGTGACCCGAGCGCCGACCTTGGCAAGCATGATGCCGAGCTCGAGGCCGATGTAGCCGCCGCCGATGACCACCATGTCATCCGGCACGGTCGTCAGGGCCAGCCCCTTGGTCGAATCCATGATCCGGTCGTCTGCGTAGGAAAAGCCGGGAATCTCGATGGGCCGGGACCCGGTGGCGATGACGAGATGCTCGCACTCGACACGAACCACGCCGTCCGCCGTCTCGACCTCGAGCGTGTGCGCATCGATGGCCTTCGCCGCTCCGAAGAGCGTGTCGACGTTGTTTGCCTTCAGCAGGGTCTTCACGCCACCCGTCATCCGGTCGACGACGCTCTGCTTCCATCCCTGGGCCTTGCCCATGTCGAAGTTCACGTTGTCGATCATCACCCCCATCTGGCCGTAGTCCTTCTTGGCCCCGGCGTAGGTCTTCGACGCCGTGATCAGGGCCTTCGAGGGGATGCAACCGACGTTCAGGCAGACGCCGCCGTAGTACTCCTTCTCGATGCAGAGGGTGTTGACGCCGAGCTGCCCCAGCCGGATGGCGCAGGGGTAGCCGCCGGGGCCTGCGCCGACGACGACGGCGGTGTACTTCAAGGTCTCCATGGCGATTCTCCGGAGCGTTCGATGCGGCCGCCGCGGATGCGTGGCCGGGATGTGAGCTGTAAGCGGGCCCCGGCGTACGGGGCAAGGGAAGCGAGCGCGACACCGCCTCAGCGATGGAGCGTCACCTGGATGAGGGCAGGCCCATCGGCCTCCCGTGCGGACCCCACGGCGGACGCGACGGCGTCCTCGTCGGAACCGGTCTCCGTGATGGGGATGTCGAAGGCAGCCGCGAGCCGCGCGGGCGTGGTCGCGAGCTGGGTCCCGATGGGGGCACCCTCACCGAGAGGCTGGCAGACCACGAGGAACGTGACCTTCGCGCCCAGGAGACACGCGGCGTTCAATGCCTCATGGAAGGCTCCTGCAGCGGTGCTGGCATCCCCGA
>JAYYRS010000174.1:0-3920 GCA_036126975.1 Myxococcota bacterium | reverse complement strand
CTGATGCGATCGGCCGCTTCCGCTTCTTCGGATGCTGACGGTCGGCTTCGCGGTCGCGCAGGTCGTTGACCAGGTAGCCGCAGCTCGCGAAGCAGCAGAAGGCTGCCACCGCTCCAGCGGTCTTGATCCAGAGACCAAGCTCAAAGAAACGCAGCGAGAAGATGATGCCAGCGAGGACGAACACCTGTTTGGCCCACTGCTTGGGGCGGAGGCCCTGGACCATGGCCAGGGCGAGGTCGGTGGGGCCCGAAGGGCCGCTGGGCGCGATGGGCGCCGCGTTCGGGTCGCTCATGGTGTGTCTCCGGTCGGTGCGACGGCGGCCTGGAACGTGAGGATGCGGTGCTCGCCGGGTTCCAGCACGACGGTAGCGTGTGCAGAATGGCCGCCCGCGTCGATGACCCGGACGGCGTGCGCACCGGGCGGAACGGGGACGGGAACGCCCGGCTCGATGCCGCGGTCATCCAGCTCGACCGCGACGGCCCCTGCAGCGATGACCTGGACCATCGGGTCGCGCTGGACAGCCGCCCAGGCTGCGAGCCGGACGCCGAGCAGGATGCCGATGCCGAGGACCAACACGGAGCCGATCGCGCCGACGGCCAGCCAGAGGGCCGCGCCCGTGTGACCGCCGGGTCCGGGGAGGGGCGGGCTGGGGGCGACGACGCGTGGCGCTGGTGTGGGCGCCGCCCGGGGCCGGGCCACCGGGACCGGTGGCATGGGGGGAGGGGCCACACTGCTCTGGGTCGGGCGACCCCCATCCTCGGGCTCCTCGGGGTCGGGGAGGAGGAGGTCCTCATCGGTGTCGAGTGCGGGAGCCGACCGGATCCGGGTGGGGGCATCTTCCCAACGTGCCGTCCTCGAGACCATGACGGCGGGTCGGTCGACCAGCGTGCTCTCGTCCGCAGTCCCTGCCATGGGGCCGAAGGACTTCGACTGCGACAGGTCCCCGAGCTCGGTCCGGGGTTCGGTGGGGGGCCGCCGAACGGGCGGCGCGATCGTTGTCGGCCGGGCGTCGGAGTCCTCGTGCATCGGGTGAGTGACCGGGTCGGCGTCGAGGGTGCTCCGTGTTGCACGGATGGACCCGGTGACAGGTGGCGCGGACCCGGGTGCATCCTGGAAGACCCTGCGGAGGAAATCCGCAAGCTCGGCAGGCCGGAGCACGGACCCGGACTGATGGAGGAATCCCTCACGCGACGCCTTCATTGCCGCCGCGGAGGCGAACCGTTGTCCCGGCGAGACCGCCAGTGCCGTGTCGACCACCCGGGCCAGCTCTGCGGGCAGGCCGGGCAGGAGCCGATCAGCAGGGATGTATTCGCCGCGCAGGGTCGCGGCCCGTGTCTCGGCGACCGAATCCCGACGGAAGGGATGCTCCCCGGTCAACATCTCGTAGAGCACGACTCCCGTGCTGAACAGGTCGGCGCGGGCATCAACTGCATCGCCAGAACCGACGACCTCCGGGCTTGCATACGCGGCAGGCAGGCCGGCGGTTGGGGGTGGAGAGAGCGCACGCGCGGTCGCATGGGCACAACCGAAGTCGGAGAGCTTGACCTCTCCTTGCATGCTCGTCAGCAGGTTCTCGGGCGCAATCGCGAGGTGGATGATCCCGAGTGGCTGCGGCTGGTTGCCGCGCATGACGGTTCGCCGATGGGCATAGTCAAGCGCCTTGAGCAGCTCCAGCGTGATGAAGACGGCCTGGGGGACGGGGATCGAAAGTCCGTTGTCCCTGCATCGGTCAAGCACGCGGGCGAGGTCGGGACCGTCGACATACTCCATGGCGACGATGTAGCTGCCGCCCTCCTCTCCCAGGTCCATGATCTGCACGATGTTTGCGTGGCTCAGCCGGCCGGTGGTCCTTGCCTCGTCGACCAGCTGGTCGACCAGGCCGGGACGGCGCGCCAGCTTCGGTCGCACACGCTTCAGCGCAAAGGTCCGCCGGAATCCGCCGACGCCTTCCGCTCGGGCCTTGTGGATCTCCGTGGTCTCTCCGACCGCGATGCGCGAGATGAGCTGGTAGCGGCCCAGGGTCTCGGGAGCTCGGGAGGGCACGGAGCGGACTCCAGGGGAGGTGCATCATTCGAGAGCGCGGGTCGTAACGCCTCCGCCCGTTTCACTACCACCCGTCCTCGCGTGCGAGGGCTTCGTAGAGGCGATGCCCCAGATCTCGGCTGCGTGATCGCAGCCGCCGTAGCAGCGCGCCGACGTTCTCCCCCCGCATCTGTCGGCGGATGGCGTCGAGATGCAGCGCGCCCAGATGAAGGTGCACCCATTGCGAGTCTCGCGCGCGCCGCAGGAGAGGCATCACCTCCGGGTCGGGCGCACCGCGGGCCGCTGCATTGACGAGTCGAGCGAACAGTGCGATCTCGTCCATCCCGACGCGCGAAGCATCCTCGGCGAGCGCGGCTGACCGTCGACGGGCTTCGTCGTACCGTCCAGCGACGAGGAGGAGGCGACCGCGCTCTGCGGCCGCGAGCCTTGCCGAGTGACCGGTGCGGGGGGCGAGGGTCGCGCGAAGGGCACCCTCGAGGTCTCCCGTGAGCCACAGCCACCGTGCGAGCGCAGCGGGCCATGGGTCGATGGAGGAACCCACGCCATCGATGCCGTATGTCCCGAGGGAACGCTGGGCTTCGGAGGCGTCGGCGGACTGGCTCGCGGCCTCGAGCGCAACAGACCAGACCTCCGCGAGCAGCCTTCCCTGGCCGAGGGCCTGGCCCGTCGTCATGGCTTCGTCAAGCAGGGTCCGGGCCGACGACAGGTCGCCCCGCTCGACGGCCAGCCGCCCCTGGGTCAGGGCGCAGATTGCGAGGACGAAAGGGTCCCGATGCCGGGGCTGCGCAGCCCGGCACCGCGCTGCCAGCTCGGCAGCTTCCTCCCGTCTGCCCCGGTAGAGCTGCGCAATCGCGGCGTTGACAAGCATCGCGCCTTCGCCCCGGGCCCGCCCTGCCTCGCGACATCGCTCCGCGGTGTGATGACAGAGCTCCGCTGCGTCATCGAGCCGGTCCGCGTAGATGAGCGCTGCGGACAGGGTCGTCGCGGCGTTGACCTCCGCGGTCCGCAATGCTGCGGGCCCGTTGGTCTGTGCGGCGGTGCGTGCGAGGTCCAAGGCCGTCTGGCAGTCGTTGACGGCACCCGGCACGTCTCCGTCTCCCAGCCGCAGCAGGGCCACTTCCCGGCGCATCCAGCTGGCGGCTTCCGGGTGGCGAACTGCCAGCTGCTGCGACCAGATGCGTCCCTGTTCCAGCGCTCGTTCCCGGTCTCCGTGACGCGCCTCGTGCATGAGCAGCAGGACGCCCACCCAGCCGCGGTCCTCTGGCGTGGGTGCGCGGCGTCCGAGTGCCTTGATCTCGATTCGTCTCACGACGCTGGGCCGAAGCTCGAAGTCTGCGTACATCCTGGCATATGCTGATAGGAAGTCGTCATCCTGACCCAGGTGCAGCTCCCGGAGCTGCAGCCAGCGGTCGACCTCCCGGGGATTGCCGCGCTGCAGCTCGAGGCGGAGCGCACCGGCGAAGGCGTCTGCGGGAACCTCACCCGATCGGAGAGCGTGGGAGATGACCCGCAGCGGTGCATCCGGCACCCCCACCACGGCCTGCCATGCAAGCGCTGCGCGGCGGTGGGCGTCCGGAAGACGGACGAGACGGGCTCGTGCCAGCCGGCGCGTGCCGCGGTCGGCGAACGCCAGCCAGGGTGGGGCGGCGTTCCCTCCACTCGTCCGACCACGCAGCAGGCCGGTGGTCTCGGTGGGCTCCTCCTGTCCGTCTGCTCCGGATCGGGCGAGGCCGGCGCCGGTCCCGGCAGGTCCCTCGACCAGCAGCCCGGCCTCCAGGAGGGCATCGACATCGGCTCCGAGTGTCTCGGCGACGGCCCGGGGGAAGGACTCTTCGAGTATCGAAAGGGCGTGGATGCTGGGGTGGGGGTCCAGGACC
>JAYYRS010000173.1:0-3882 GCA_036126975.1 Myxococcota bacterium | reverse complement strand
CTTCGGTTCTTGCAGTGGTTGGTCGCGATGCGGAACAACCAGGTGCTGAACTTTGAATCCCCGCGGAATCGAGGCAGCGCCTTGTACACGGCCACGAATACGTCCTGGGCAACTTCCTCCGCGACCTGTCGATCGCGCATCCATCGCAGGCAGAGCGTGAAGACCCGGTCCTGGTACCGGCGGACGAGTTCCGAGAAGGCATCGCGGTCCCCATCATCAAACCGACGCACGAGTTCCTCGTCCGTCGGCCCGCGGGCCATCGCGACGACCAGCGCCACGGCAAGCAGCAGGGCATTGACCATCAGCGGGGGCTGTCTCCTGGCCCCTCCATCCGGAGACGGGCACCGGAGCGGACCGCCTCCTGGACCTGATTGAGGCTGACCCGCCCGAGCGGCAGGATGGCCTTGCGGATCTTCGCCCCTCGGACGGTGGCCCCGTCGAGGTTGGCAAAGTCGAGGTCCGCTTCGTCCATCATGGCGCCATCGAGCACGGCGTCCTGCAGATTGGCCTGCCACAGGCTCGCGCCGGAGAGCCGTGCATTGCGGAAGGTGCAGGAGGCGAGGTTCGCCTCGGCCATCTTGGCGCGCGAGAGGTCGACCCCGTCGAAGCTGAGGCCGGTCAGGTCCAGCCCGCGGAGGTCCGCGTCGCGGAGATCCTGACCGCGCCGAAGGGCATCCTGGACCTGCTTGCGCGACAGGCCATCGGGGCCCGCAGTGGATTCATCTTCGTAGGGATTGCGACGGCGTCTCATGGGGCTTGTCTCTCCAGAACGGTCCGCGGAGGAGGGGCGGACAGGCGCTTTATCGTCTGGTCGGCGAGCCAACCGGTCGGCCGGTCCCCAAGGGCATCGGCCCAATGGACACCGCCCGGGTTCAGCGTGTTCACCTCGACCAGGCGACCGCCGATTACGTCGAGGCCGGCGAGGCGTATCCCGTTGCGCACGAGGTGGGGACTGATCGCACGGTTGATGGTGTCATCGGCAGGGTCGATCGCACAGCGGACCGGCCGCGCGCCTTGCTTGAGATTGTGTCGGAAGTCACCATCTGCCCGCTGTCGTCGGTACGCACCGAGCATCTCTCCGTCGACCCAGACGATGCGCTTCTCGCCGTCTCGGGCTGCCGGCAGGTACTCCTGGAGGACTGCATGGCTGCCGCCGTTGGCCGCGATTGCTGCGAGACTTCGCTCGAGGAGATCTCTCCGCTTGGGTGGTACCAGCGATACGCCTCGGCCGCCCGAGCCGCTCGCTGGCTTGATCACGATGGTGGCCCCCACGCTGTCGAGGAACGCGCGGGCGGCTGACCGGCTGCCGGTGACGAGTGTCCGAGGACGTGGCACATCGGGGGGAAGCGTTGCGAGCCAGGCCTTGGCCCGGGTCCGTGCTGCACCGGCCGGGTCGTTGACGATGTGGACACCCTGCTCCTTTGCAAGCAGGCAGAACTGTTCGGCTGCGATCGAGAGGGGATTCACCCGCATGAGCAGCCGGTCGCACGATGGTATGTCGACGTAGCGGCGAGGGAGGGTCCGGGCGGAGACCGCACGACCCAACGCTGCGACATCACCCACCGGGCCGTCTGCGCACCACGCACGCGCAACGAGTCGGCCGGACTCGGTGACCTCGAAGTCCGCGGGCTCGAGCACGCACAGCTCATGGCCGGCACGCAGGACCGCCGCGCCAAGGTGCACGCTCGTCCATGTGGCATCGACGGATGCGGTATTGGTCAGCACGAGCGCGAACCGCATGCGGCTCTCCATGACAGAACGGAGGCTATCGCACCGGGTCCGGGCGTTCCGCCCCTGCACCGGACGCGAGAAGTTCCGCGTGAAGGGCGCCCGCCATCTCGCGGAGGTTGGGCGGTGCCTCCTCCTCGGCGAGCACGAGGGTGAGCAGTGGAAGGGACTCCCTCTCGCGTCCGCGACGCCGGAGCAGGTCGCCGAGGACGTAGGTTGCCCGGATCTTCTGGGTCATCTCCAGTGGGTTGCGCAGTGCCTCGGTGTACGCGGCGATGGCCAGGTCCTGGAGGACCGGTTCTACGGTGCCGCCGTAATGGGAAAGGGTCTGGGCAGCCTGGAGCTCCCGCGGCTGGATGCCGGGCGTCTGCCGCAGCATCCCCAAAAGGGCATCGCGCTCGGCGGTGTAGCCGCCTCGGTGCGCAATCCGCGCGAGGTTGAAGATTACGGTCCGTCTCTGGTCGTTGGTGAGTCCCTTGGCGAGCTCTGCACGGCCATCGTCGAGCAGCGCTCGTGTCGCGATCGGGCCCTCGAGGCCGCGGACCACCCCCACGGCCTTGTCCCGCGCGGTCCAGCTGGCACGCAGGTACAGGTCTGCGAGCTCGATGGATGAGGCCCCCATGGCCCGGTACGCCGCCCCAGCGAGCAGGTACCGGTCCCATACCTGGAGAGCATCGGCCGGCGGCAGGGTGGGCCGGATCGCCTCCACTGCGGCGAGAACACGCGTCTGGGTCTCGGCATCCATCGGCGTCCGCATGTCCGGCCCGTACAGCGATACGAGGTTGTCCGGGCAGGTGCTCACGGCGTACTGCCGGTACTGGCCCTTGTCGGAGTAGGCGGCAAGGTCCGAATCGAACCCACCGAGGGTGTTTGTCACGATCTTCTCGTAGACCTTCGTTGGTGCTCCGCCAACCGGGCAGGCGACGGTCTCGACCTGCAGGCGGGTTGCGTGCGCGGTCCGACCCAAAAAGGCAAGCAGCGGAAGGAGCAAGCGCGTCATCGGATCCACTTGAGCGAGGCGGTCACCGCGTCGGTGTCACCCCAGTAACTGCCGGGTCCGCCCGCATGCGCGAGCGCTGCGCGGAGTGTCCCCGGAGCATCAGGCCCACCTGCGAGTACCACGGCGCCCAGGCCGACCTCCAGCGTGTCGCTCGTGCGGAAGGTGGCTTCGGGACGGATGATGAACTCCTGGAATGCCGTGCTGTACTGTCCGCCCACGGTGAGTCCAAGCCGCTCCCGCGCGAGTGCAGTGCGCATGACGAGACCGAAAGAGATGTCCTTGGCCGCCATGAGGAAGGGGTCAGGCGGGGGATCCAGCAATCGGTCCCAGCGACACTCCGCCGCGATCACCGTTGCGGTCGTCGGCGCCCAGTCCAGTCCTCCGCCGGCCGAGAGCGCCGGAGACGTGTCGGCCTGAAGCCAACGCTGCGGAACCGTGCGTGCCGACCACGCCGCAGCCTCGCCCCGCAGACCGAAGGGTCCCACGGTCGTTCCAAGCTCCCCTGCGCCGAACGCCGTCCTCGGCCAATGGGTCTCCAGGGGTCCGGATGCCGCTTCCAGAAGAGCAGCCTGGTCTGCGACTCCGGGCAGTCGCCGGTCCCGCAGCAGCCCGACGAGCATGGGGTCGACCACAGGCGCGGGTTGGCGGTTTCTCAGCCATGCCGCGCTCAAGGCGACATCGAGGCGACCCACCTCCCACTCTCCGCGGAGCCCCACGTCGATCGCCTCGTCGAGTGGACGGGGGCGTCCCGCTCCGGCGAGCCCGCTCGACAGGCCCTGGCGCAGCTGGGGATCGAGTTCCCGCAGCGCAGTTTCCAGGGAGCCCGCGAGCGCCTGCGCCGTGGACTCCGTGAGGGTGTCGCCGGACCAACCACTGGCGTCAGCGGCCAGGTTGGCAAGTTGCTCCTGGCGGACGAGGGCGTGGTCCGTGCCCCAGAGCGATGCAGCGTCTGCGGCGCCCAGAGGCAGCAGCGTGAGCTCGACGCGGGCTCGGCTGTCGCCCATCTGCACCCGGGCGAGGGGGGCGGGAATGCGCTGCCAGCCGGCCGGTGAGAATGCGCCCGCTCGGAGATCCCGTCCATTGAGGACATCGGCCACCGGGAGAAGATCCAGCCGTCCCCAGCGCTCGATGAGGTACCCGGCGCGAACGCGGAG
>JAYYRS010000172.1:0-4964 GCA_036126975.1 Myxococcota bacterium | reverse complement strand
GCCGTCGAACAGCTGCTCGACCTTTTGCTTGATCTCTGCCTCGGGACGCCCCAGCGCCCGCGCTTCTTCCGAAACGAGGTTCCGGACTTCCGGCGACTCGAGCACGATCCGGCGCATCCAACGATGCGGTCGGGTGCGCGGCCCGCGCACGACATGGGCCTCTCGATAGAGGTACCGACGCAGCAGCATGCGCGCGGCGCGCGCCTGCCGGCGGGGAGACGCCGTCGGATAGCGAGCGATGAGCTCACCAAGATCCACTGCGGCACCGGCCTGGACGACGCCCAGGCCGCGACCGCTGAGGATCATCCAGAGCTTCTGGATTGCAGATGGCTCGTCCTCGTTCCCCAGGAGGACACGGGTGACCTCATCCCGCCGACGCGGCGGCGCGCGGCGCCAGATGGCAACAATCGGGACCACCTGGACCGAACGACTGCCCGACTTCTGGGCCTCAAGCAGCGCACCGACGACGTCGTTGGCTTCTTCACGACCCAGCGCGCCCGATACGAGACCGGGCCGGACGAGGAACACGCAGGTGGTCATCCCTTGCGCCACTACGCGGCTCAGCCAGCCGGACGCGACGGGGTCGTGTGGGGCCCCATCGCCCACGCGAGCCTTGAACGCACCCCACCACTCCCACAACGCGCCAAACACCGGCCGGAAGATGGTTGAGACGATGCCCGTGGTGAAGCTCGCCAGCGGAAGCTTGCTCCGATTGAGCACGGCGTTCAGGGCCAGCCAGTCGAGACGGCTGCGGGTATGCAGCGCGTACACCAGCGGCCCTCTCGCGGCAGCGCGGCGGATGTTCTCTGCAGAGTGCTCCTCGAAGCGCACCCGACCCATCAGCACACCCAGGCTGCTCACCCAGTACAGCAGTCCAAACCGCCGGAGCATGCTGGACCGGTACCGCCCCGCCGGCGCCCGGATCGGGTCGACCCGCCGTGGGCGGGGCACCTGGGGCTGCGGGGATGCCGCCTCCTGCGGGTCTGCCGGCTCGTCCATGGGGGCCTCGCTAACACGGGAGGCGGCTGCTCAGGGCAATCAACTGCCCCGACCACTCATCCCCCGAGCCCGAGCTCGAGGACCTCGCGGGCCACCGTTCGCCAGGATCGCACGCGCGGCGTCACGCGGCGTCCCATCCACGCGCACACAGACGTGACGAGCGCGTCGTGGTCACCTGCCGGGACCACGGAGCCTCCGTCTTCTACCAGCGCAGGAACGTCTCCGAGCGCCGTCGCCACGACCGGCGTTCCCTGGGCGCGGTACCCGAGGACCTTGAGAGGACAGAACCAGGCGGGAGAGTCCGTCTGATACGGCGCCATCCCGACATCGAGCGCCGCAATCACGTCGGCGAGATCCTGGGGTCCGAGATGGCCCGGCGCGAGCGCACCGCCGGGGACCACATCGAACTGTCCGGCCAGCACGAGCCGTGCCCCGGCGGCATCGGCGACGCGTGCAAGACTCGCGATGTCGTGCCACTGGCGGCGGGAGCCGACATAGCCGATCAACGGCTCATCGCTGCTCACGCCCAGCAGCGCCCGACCCCGTGCCCGATCCCCCTTGACCGGGTCGACGCCATTCGGCACCCACACGACGTTCCGGCAGCCGACCTCTTCTTTCAGCCATCGCACGAGCCATCGGCTGACCGCGATGACCACCGGGGCAGCCTGGAGGACCCGTCGCTCCCATTCCTCCGCCTTGGATGGTCGCCGCAGTTCCTCGTATCGGGCGCGCTCCACCGTCGGAGGGGCGTTGACCTCCAGTACCCAGGGAACTCCAAGCCGGTGGTGGATGCGCCATCCGGCATCACTGAACAACGTATGGCGCTCGATCACCACCTCGGGGGCCCACCCTGCCCAGGCGTCCGCCATCACTGCATCTGCGACCCGACGGGCTGCGAGGACCTCCTGCTGGTCACGCCACCGTCCGAGCACGGTCGGCCAGGGCGGCACACCCGACAGCCGAGCGGGTGTGTCCACCCCGAACCGCCCCCGATGGTCCTCGCCGCGGGCGGCATAGAGTCGGACATCGTGGGAGGCACGCATGGCACGCACGATCCCGCGCACATGGGCGCTGGCCCCCGAGGGGCCCTGGACCGGGATCCCCGGTGCCGGCAGCAGGTAGGCGACCCGCACCCGGACTCAGGCCTTGGCGGCGGCCGTGAAGGCACGCTCGAGGTCAGCCTGCTGGTCGGCTGCGTCTTCCACACCACAGGACAGCCGGATCAGACCGTCTGGCAGACCGATGCTCTCTCGCACGTCTGCGGGGATGCTGGCGTGCGTCATGATGGCGGGGAGCTCGATCAGGCTCTCCACGCCGCCGAGGCTCTCGGCGAGCGTGAACACCCGCGTCGCCTTGACGAATCGGATGGCCGCGTCGAGGTCGCCCTTGAGCTCGAACGAGACCATGCCTCCGAAACCCGGGTAGTGCACGAGTCCGACATCGGCCCGTGCATTGAGCCAGTCGACCAGCGTTCGGGCATTCGCCTGATGGGCCACCATCCGCAGGTGGAGTGTCTTGAGGCCTCGCAGGGTCAGGAAGCAATCCCACGGACCCGGCACGGCACCAACGGCATTCTGCAGGAAGCAGAGCCGCTCATGCAGCGCATCGTCCGAGGTGAGGACCACCCCCCCCACGACGTCAGAGTGCCCGTTGAGGTACTTCGTGGTGGAGTGGACGACCACGTCGGCGCCCAGTTCCAGGGGCCGCTGGAATACTGGCGTCGCGAAGGTGTTGTCGACCACGACCTTCGCACCAACGGCATGGGCCTTGTCGGCGAGGGCGGTGATGTCGGTGGTCTTCAGCAGCGGATTCGTCGGACTCTCGACCCAAACCATGGCCGTTCCCTCTGGGACGTCGACCTCTCCGGACGTGTCGAGAAAGGCGAACTCGATGCCGTACTTCGCCCACTCCTTGGTGAACAGTCGATATGTCCCGCCATACACGTCATCTCCGCAGAGCACCTTCGCTCCGGGCTCGAGCGTCCGGATGATCGTATCGATGGCGGCGAGACCGCTGGAGAAGCAGACCCCGTGCTTCGCACCCTCGAGGCTTGCGATGCAATCCTGGAGCGCGGTCCGCGTCGGATTGTGCGTGCGACTGTATTCCCAGTCCCACTTGCCCGGATGTGGCTGGGCGTAGGTGGACGTCTGGAACACGGGCGTCATCACCGCGCCTGTCACGGGCTCGGGCGACTGGCCCGCATGGATGGCACGAGTGCCGATGCCCATGCTCTGGAGATCGTCCTTGTCTTCGGGCTTCACTGTGCCGTCCTCGCCTGGGAGATGTAGTCGATGAGATCGATGCGCGTGATGATGTCGACAGGCTTCTTGTCTTCATCGATCACGATGGCCACCTTGAACCGCCGGAACAGTTCGGTGAGGACGCTCACCTCCGTCTCGGCGTCGACCGTGCAGTACGATGCGTCCACGACATCCGCCACGGGGACGTCGTCACGGTCACGCTGCAGCGCGCGTTCCAGGAGCCTCTTCTCGAAGACCACTCCCTGGAGCTTGCCGTCCAGTACAACCGGAACCTGACTGATCCCATGCAGCTTCAGGACGCCGATGACCTCGGTGACACGCGCGTCCGGTGCGACATCGATGAGCGCGCGCTTCTTGTCCCGACCGGCCCGCATGTCGGAGACCGTGCCGAGTCCGGAGTCCGGCTCGAGGAATCCATTCTCGCGCATCCAGGCGTCGTTGAAGATCTTCGAGAGGTACTTGGTGGCGCTGTCCGGAAGCAGGACGACCGCCACGAGGCCCTCGCGGTCCACCCGCCGGAGGTACTTCAGCGCCCCGGCGACCGCGGCCCCGCAGGACCCCCCCACATACAGCCCCTCCTCCCGGACCAGGCGCCGGGTCATCTGGAAACACTCCTTGTCGTTCACCCGGACCACGTCATCGACGTACTGGAAGTCCATGGTCGAGGGCATGAAATCCTCGCCGATGCCCTCCAGCACGTAGGTATGCGGCTCGGTGAGCTGGCCCGTGTGGAAGTAGTCGTAGTACAGGGACCCGACCGGGTCCACGCCCACCACCTGGATGTCCGGGTTCTGCTCCTTCAGGTACCGGCCCGTGCCCGTGATGGTCCCGCCAGTACCAATTCCAGCGATGAAGACGTCGAACTTTCCATCGAGCTGCGAGTAGAGTTCCGGACCGGTGGTCTCGTAGTGCGTCACCGGGTTGTCGTGGTTGTGGTACTGGTTGGCGTAGAACGAGTTGGGGGTTTCCTCGACCAGTCTCGCGGCCACGGAGTAGTACGAGCGGGGGTCGTCTGGCTCGACGTTCGTGGGTGTGACGACGACGCGCGCCCCCCAGGCCCGAAGCGCCGCCCGCTTTTCCTCGGACTGCTTGTCGGGCAGCACGAAGATCGTCTTGTAGCCACGGAGGGCTGCGACCATTGCCAGCCCCGCACCGGTGTTGCCACTGGTCCCCTCGACGATGGTCCCGCCGGGCTTGAGATCGCCCCTTCGCTCCGCCTCCTCGATGATCTTCAGCGCGATTCGGTCCTTGACCGACCCGCCAGGGTTGAAGAACTCGACCTTGGCATAGACGGTCGCCTTCAAACCGAGAGTGACGCTGTTGAGACGCACGAGAGGCGTGTCGCCCATCGTCTGCAGGATGTTGTCGTAGACGCGACGCAAGATGACTCCGACGGGCTGGGGAGCCCGATCCTATTCGGTCCGGGTGTCCCGATCCACGGCTCTGCCCCGTGCAGGGGCGCTCGGGTATACTCGCGGAGCTTCGCAGGGTCCCCGCATTCCGGTGTACCCACGCATCCCCGACGGACGGACGCCAGTGGACGACACCAAGGACCGACTGCTCCGGAAGGGCGACTACATCCACGGCTCGTTCCTCAAGCCCGAAGCGGTCGACGGCTACATCAATGGCGTCAACCCCGGGGACCGGTCCGACATCCTCGGCCGGTTCCCCTTCAGCGAATCCAGCGTTGATGAAGCTGTGGAT
>JAYYRS010000171.1:0-8423 GCA_036126975.1 Myxococcota bacterium | reverse complement strand
CGCTCGATATGCGACCCGAACAGAACCCGCTCGGCGAAGGCACGGAGCTGCACGGTGACCTCCAGGAGAGCCGTCATAGCGGGGCGATGTCCACGGCGCTCGCGCGGTACGCTGGGGCCGTGCCTGACGTCGCCCCCACTCCGGGTCCGCTGTCCTTGGCCGGCGTGACGGTCCGGTCAGGAACGGCCACCCTTCTCGAGCAGGTGGACCTGCGATTCTTCCCCGGTGAGCTGGTCGCATTGGTGGGTCCGTCCGGTGCGGGGAAGAGCACCCTGTTCAGGGTCGTTCTGGGTGTTCGTTCGCCGTCACGCGGGACGGTGACGCTCGGCGGCGGCGGCCTCCGTGGAGCCGGGCCGGTAGGCTAGGTCCCGCAGGACGGCGCGCTGCCCATGCTCTCGGCGGGCCTCTCAATCCTCGCAACGGTGCTGCTCCTGCAGCGCCGGGAGGTATGAACGATGAAGAACTGGCGCAGGCTCTGTGGTGCTCTCCTGGTCGGTTTCCTTTCGTACCTTGGCCTCGCCCGTGTCAGCGGAGGCGCCTACCCGACGCCGGGCATCCCCCTGGGAGGGGATCTCGGTGAACTTCGTCGCACCTCCATGACCTTCTGGGAGGACATCCAGTTCAAGGACTTCGATCGCGCGGCGACGTACCATTCTCCCGAGAAGCAGGCTGCGGTCGACATCCCGTTCCTGATCCAGCGGTTGTTTGCGGTAAAGCCCGAGGCGCTGGACGTCATGAGCTACGAGGTCGTCCTGGCCGACATCGACTCCACGGGAGACCGGGGGCGGGTCAAGACCCGGGTGAAGGTCAAGATCCTCGTGGACAAGAAGATCCGTGAGAAGGAGGTCATGCTCTACTTCCACAGACAGGATGCCGCGTCGCCCTGGTACATGGAACTCGAGGACAGCCTGCGTCGCCTGACGGCAGACGAGGACAAGGTCCATTGACCGTCCGGGTTTCGGTCCAGCCCCCCGGTCCGACTCGATGCGGCCCGTCCGGGTGATGGGGTCGGTTCCAGAACGACGAAGACCGCCCCCAGCGTTGGAGGCGGCCCAGGCAGGGACAGGGAATCGGCTCAGCTGTCCGTGCGCACGTACTCGAAATCGATGCCCTTCTTGTTCACCCCGCGGCGGGGCGGTGCGATGTAGTTCGCGTACTTGCCGGGCTCGAGCACGGGCTTCATCAAGGACTGAACGTAGGCACGCTCGGCATCCGTAGGCAGCCAGTTGTCCCGGTTTGCGTTCCAGGTCTCCTCGGAGATCGGTGCCCCGGTGGGGTCGAAGTGGTGACCCGCGTAGATTCCCTGGCGGCGATGGAACATCGTGCTGGGGAGCTCGATCCGGAAGTCCACGCCCTCGTCGGCGAGGGCCCTGTTCCAGCGTTTGGCGACGCGGCGGCAGTCGTCGGCGTACTCGGTCCGGAGCACCTCGTTCATCGCGTTCCGGAGCGGGATGTTTTTGTCGACAAGCTGGCCGTCTTCGACGTGTGCGATGGTCTGTGTCTGGCCCAGAGCCGTATGCTCGTCGTACTTCTTCGACTCCCGCCACCGCCCCTTGAGACCGGATGCGAAGAAGTCCGCGGCGTTGCTGGACACCTCGGAGCCGAACAGGTCGAGGGAGTACGAGAACCAGTAGTTCATGAACTTGTGGACGGTCTCGAGCCGGATGCCTCCCACCTTCTCCGGGTCGCCGTGCTCACGCGTCAGCTGCGCGGACCGGCGAAGGATGCGCTCCAGTCCGGATTCACCGACGTAGAGGTGGTGGGCCTCTTCCGTGAGCATGAACTTGCAGGTGCGGCTGAGCGGGTCGAAGGCCGACTCGGCAAGCGCTCCCAGCTGGAACTTGCCGTCCCGGTCCGTGAAGCAGGTAAAGCAGTGGAATGTCAGCCAGTCCGTGCACGGCTGGTTGAAGGCGTCGAGCATGCGAGGCTTGTCGTCATCACCAGCGCGGCGTGCGAGCAGCTCATCCGCCTCGTCGCGGCCATCGCGGCCGAAGTAGGCCTGGAGGAGGTAGACCATCGCCCAGAGGTGCCGGCCCTCCTCCACGTTGACCTGGAAGAGGTTGCGAGCATCGTAGAGGGACGGCGCGGTCTGCGCGAGCCACCGCTGCTGCTCGACAGATGCGGGTTCGGTGTCGGCCTGGACGACGATGATGCGCTTCAGGGTGTTGCGGTACTCGCCGGGCACCTCCTGCCATGCAGGTTGGCCCGCGTGGTCACCGCTCGGCACGACCCGGCCTTCTTCGCGGTCGGCGAGGAAGATTCCCCAGCGGTACTCCGGCATGCGCACATGACCGAAGTTCGCCCAGCCACCGGGCTTTGTGGAGATGGCCGTCCGAAGGTAGATCTCGTTGTTCGAAAAGACCTGCGGGCCGACGGATTTCCACCAATCCAGGTAGGCCGGCTGCCACTTTTCGAGGGCGCGCTTGAGCCGCTTGTCGCTGGAAAGGTCGACGTTGTTGGGGATCCGCTCGTCGTAGTCGATATGCGCCATGTGTCAGGTCCTCCGATAATCGAAGACGGGCCGCTCGGGGTGCCCGTAGAGGGTGAGAGCGCCTCGGTCGCCAACGGCGTTTGGCCGCTGGAAAATCCAGTTCTGCCAGGCCGACAGGCGGCCGTAGATCTTGGTCTCGCAGGTCTCCGCTCCGACGAATCGGAGGTTCTGCTCCATGCCGGTCAGCGCATCGGGGGACAGCGAGACGCGTTCCTCGACGGCGATGCGGACCTCGTCGTCGTAGTCGATGTCGTCCAGCGCGGCGGTGACGAGCCCGAGTCCGTCGGCGTCATCGGCGTCGATGGGTCCTTCGTGGCCCAGGACGCTCGCCGGAGCGGCGGCATCACCCGGGTAGCGAGCCTGCAGCCGCGTCTGCCCATGGGCCATCGGGTACGGACCTGCGTTTGCGTCGGTCGTCGTGACCGTGTTCTCGCCGTCGTCGTCCATGAACATGTAGGAACGGTCGGCGGCGAGCGCGAGCTCGAAGAGGACGCCGTTGAAGTTGTGTCCCTCCTCGATCAAGGCGAACATTGATTTCGCCATGTTGTCGACCTTGCGGAGCGTGCGGGCCTGGTAGTGCCGGCACTCCTCGAGGAACCAGTCATCTGCGGCGCCCTCGAGGACGAACGTCTCATGCGCAGCGAGCAGGGCGGGGTCGCCGGAGGTCTTGATCAGGACGAGCCCGATGTCGAGGTGGTTCACTCGGATGCGGAGGAGGGCGTCGTTGAGCTCGCGGAAGCCACGGAGGTACCACGCATCGGCCGACCGCGATGGTGGCTCGGTGGGGCCGTGGACCGTCAGCGTGGCGACGCGGCCATCAACGGCGACATCGACGCTGGGGTAGCGCCAGCCCTGCTCGGTCTCGGTCCGCTCGAGCGCCGGCAGTGCGACGCCCGGTCCTGTCCGGCCCGGAAAGGCCGCGCGCATCTCGGCAGCCGCCTGGGCGGCCGCGGCTGCGACGCCGGCCTCCCACTTCGACCGCGGAAAGGCGCCGTCGACCAGGTTGTACTTCACCGCGTCCCGAGCGCGGAATCCCTCGGCCTTGGTGCAGAAGACATCCGACACGTCGCGTCGGATCTTCCGCTTGTCGGTGAGACGGGTCAGCCCGCCGGTCCCCGGAAGGACACCGAGCAGGGGAACCTCTGGAAGCGATACGGCGGCGTTCCCATCATCGATGAGGAAGATCCGTTCGCAGGCGAGGGCGAGCTCATAGCCGCCACCGGAGGCGGTGCCGTTGAGCGCGGCGATGTACAGCTGCCCGGAGTGAGCCGTGGCGTCCTCGATTCCGACCCGGGTCTCGTTGGTGTATTTGCAGAAGTTGACCTTGAAGGCGTGGGGAGCCATGCCCAGCATCCGGATGTTGGCACCCGCACAGAACACCTTGTCGATTCCGCCGCTCACCACCACGGCGCGCACCTCGGGGTGTTCGAAGCGCAGGCGGTGGACCGCGTCGTTGAGCTCGATGTCGACTCCGAGGTCGTACGAGTTGAGCTTCAGCTCGTAGCGGCCGGGCCACATGCCGCCGTCCTCGTCGACCTTCATCGTGAGGGTGGCGACGTCGCCGTCGACCTTCAGGTTCCAGTGTCGGTAGCGCGAGGGATGCGTCTCGAAATCGACGGGGGGGTAGTCGAACTCGGCCATGGGGACGTGCTCCGGTCATCAGAGGGGCAGCTGCAGAAGTATAGTGCACAACAGCCCGTTGTCAATCCATTATTAGTGCAGTATACTGCACTATAGTGGGAGGGTTGGAATGCTGCTGTGTGCGGTCGGGGGTCGGTTGAGGCAGCGACGGGTCGAGCTGGGTCTGACCCAGGCCGCGCTGGCGCGCGAAGCGGGGGTTTCGCCCCGCTTTCTCGTTCAGCTGGAGAAAGGAGAGGGCAACATCTCGGTGCAGCGACTCCACGCCGTGTGCGCGGTGCTGGGATTGTCGCTCGCGCGTCTCTTCGAAGGACTCGGACCGGACGATCGGGGGAAGCTGGCGCTCGTGGGGCTTCGTGGCGCGGGCAAGTCGAGCATCGGGGAACGGGTCGCGGCTCGCCTCTCCGTGCCGTTCATCGAGCTGGACCGGCTGGTCGAGGACGCGGCGGGCATGTCACTGGGCGAGATCTTCGAGATCCGCGGGCAGGAGGGCTATCGGGAAATCGAGGCGCGGGTGTTGGACGAGGTCCTGGGTGCCCCAGGTCGTGCTGTCATCGCGACGGGCGGCTCGTTGGTGACGGCTCCGGATACCTGGGCGCGGCTGCGCGCAGGAGCGAGAACCGCCTGGCTGCGGGCCAGTCCGTCTTCCCACCTGGAACGAGTGATGGCGCAGGGGGACTTGCGGCCCATGCGAGGGAGACCCCAGGCCCGAGCCGAACTGGAAGCCATCCTGGACACCCGCGCTCCGTTGTACGCCCAAGCGGATGTCAGCCTCGACACTGACGCGCTCGGCGTGGACGGCGCGGTGGCGAGGCTCGCCGCCTGGTGAGGTCGAGGTAGGACTGGGGTACGCTCGCATCATCGAGGAGCCAGCATGCCGACCTTCGAGCTGCGCCGACAGACACCTTTGACGACGGCCGAGGTGGCTGCGCTTCCTGGCGGAGCCGTGCCGGTCCGGGGCGAGGGCGAAACCGTCGCGCGGGCCCGGTTCCGCGCTCTCGCTCCCGACGCTGCGGTGCGGCTTGCGTTCGCGTTGGGGCAGGCTGCCCGGGGCGCCACGCTCGGTATCTCGGGCCTCGAGCAGGTCGAACGTTCCATCAGGGTCGATGACGACCCGACGGAAACCCACTGGCAAGAACCTGCCGACGACACCCAGGAGGAACCCATGCGCACCTCCGGGGACATGCAGGGCGGTGCCGCCTTCGACCTCCCGATGGGCGAGCCGACCGATGAGAGCCCCCTCCCCGCGGCGGCCATGGACCCGACGCGTGCCGAAGACGAGACCGCACCTGCGGCGGACCGGGCCGGGGCTCCTTCCGCAGGGGCGCTTTCCGGCCAATCGACGGCGCGCGGCGCTGCAGCGGCGGACCCGGGCATGGTTCCATCGGAGCCGGCTTCCGTGCCGCCGGTCGCACCCGTCGCTGAGGTCGATGAAGCAGAGGATGAGGACACGGCGCCCCTCCTGGCGTCCGAGCCTGCGACCCAGGAGGAAGCCGTATCGACCCCGGCTCGGTCCGGAGCCGAGATGGCGGGAACGGCCTTGCCGGTGGCGCCGGCTTCCGTGCCGCTCGCGGAGCGGGACACCATCGGGCCGGACGACCCGTGGGCCGCATGGGACGCAGGCGACATCCAGGGCGCGCTCCGGGCATTGGAAGGGGCCGGGCTCGACTCAAGCGGACGGGCGCGGGTTCGCTCCATGCTCCAGAGCACGGACCCGATCGAAGTGGCGCAGGGATGTGAACTGGCGCGGGCTGCAGGCTGGCGGTCCAGCGTCCAGGCAATGCGGCGGCTTCTGCAGCACGCCGACACGCGGGTTCGCCAGGGTGCGGTCAGCGCGATTGGTGACCTCGCGGGGCCGGCCCTCGTGCCCGCGGTGCGCCTGCTGCTTCGGGATGCCAGCCCCGCTGTGCGTGGCGCAGCGGTCGCGGCGCTGATGAAGCTGGAATCCCGATAGGTCCTACGCTTCCGTCAGTCACAGGGCCACGCGACGAGCGCCAGCGTATTGTCGGACTCGTCGCATTCTTCCCAGTGCCCCTGGCCGGTACCATCGTCGTCGATGCGGATGACGAGCCCATGGGACCCCAGGTCCTCTGGTACGAGGTCGATGGGTCCAACGAAGCGGCGCTCGGCAGAACCGATGCCGCCCAGCGGCAGGGTCCGCAGAAGCGAACGCCCGTCGCGCTCTTCTCGGTAGATGGAGACATCGACGCGACCGTCTACGGACACATCGCCGATGTTGTCGACTGCCGCCCACATCCGGACGGTGTCCAGTGCGCAGGTCGCGGTGCACAGGGATGGCTCGCCGGGGGACAGCTCGGGGAGCGCCAGTCCGACCCGCGTCTCGGAGTTGCCGGCTCGGAAGCTGTTGACGCTTGACCAGGATGGCAGCGGAGAGCGGGGCACGTGCCCGTCATCCCGGATGTTCGTGATGCTGTAGGCGTGCTGGTTCCAGACAGGCCGTGCGGGTGACCAGGAACTGGTTGCATCGCCCAGGACGACGATTCCGTGGATGTCGTCGTGGGAGGAGTAGTCGTTGGTGGCGGCGACGATCTCCGCCGCACCATCATTGTCGACGTCGACGATGACAGGGTATTCGTAGAGCGTGCCGGAGGAATGACCGGTCCACTCCATCTCGACGGTGCCCGTCGCCCCGTCGTAGATCCACAGCGTCTCCTCATCGGCGTAGACCACTTCGGCAGCCCCGTCGCCCTCGAAGTCGAAGACCGAGGAGCCTGTGCGCTGGGAGCTGGCATCCTGGACCGGATTCGCCCACTTCAGGGACCCGTCATGCTCGAGCACGCGGTAGACCTGCTCACTCGCGAGGCCGATTTCGGGAAAGCCGTCGCCGTCGTAGTCGGCGATGGTGGGCGGCCCGCCTCCGCGGTCGGTGAAGCTGTACGTCCAGATCACATTCCCATCGATGTCCATGGCCCGGAGCTCACCGCCCTCCTGGGCCGCGACGATGACCTCCGGAACGCCGTCGAGGTCGAGATCCGCTACGGCTCCATACCCATCGAGTCCCGTGATCCAGCGGATCCGACCGTCGCTTTCGTAGAGGGTGTTGCCCGCCACCACCTCCTGCACACCATCCCCGTCGACATCAACAGGGAAGGACATGAACTTCGCGCTGCCCGTCCCTCCTGCGCCGGACCAGAGCAGTCTGCCGTCTGCGGCGACGGCGTGGGGTCCGATGATGATCTCGGGAGATCCATCTCCGTCGAGGTCACCGATGGCGGGATGGCCATGTCCGAATGCGGGGACGGCGGGTATGGATGTCGTCCACACGATGGTTCCAGCGGCGTCGTATCGAGTGAGTCCGCCTGTGCTCATTCCGAACACGCTCGGCCCGGTTCCATCGACATCCGCGACTGCAAGACCCGAAGTGCCCTGCGGCTGGTCGATGCCGTCGCCTTCGGTGCTCCAGAGCGTGGTGCCGTCTGCCCCCGAGATGGCGACGAGGACGCCGGGGCTCCGGTAGTTGGTGGGGCCAAACGCACTCACCACGATGTCGGGGATGTCACCGTCGTCGATGCGTCCGTCTTCGTTGTCATCGGTGAGGTTGGCAACCACCGGCTGCGCCATCAGCTGGTGGTACCCGGGATGGACGGGGTTGTCCGTCCACTGCCACTCGATGACAGGCTCGAATGCGCCGACCTCAGGGTCGCTCACGCACGTCTGCGCGACCGCCAGTTCGGTGGTTTCGGGTGGCGTATCCGGACAGGTCGGTGTGCCTGTGTCGGCCGGTCGGTCCGCGGCTGGAAGTTCATCCTCGGTCCCCGCCTCGGGCCCCGTCTTCGGGGAGAGCGCATAGTCGGAGCAGGCGGCCAGGAGCAGGAACGGAAGGATGCGGCCCATGGGCCGATGGTGGCGCGGTCCGCCCATTCCGTCAATCGGATGCGGATCGGATAGCGGGGGCGCATGCCGCTGAGTCTGCCGGATATCGATGAAGCCGTGAGTCTCGATCGCCTGTGCGGTGATTGGTACATCCACCAGCTGGTGCGGGGGCATCGCTTCAGCACCGACGACATGGTGTGCGCCTACGAAGCCGCCCGGGTTCGTCCAAAGACCGACCACGTCCTCGATCTGGGCGCGGGAATCGGTTCGGTCGGGCTCATGACGCTGTACCGGCTCGCGAACGACGCCCGACTCACGATGGTCGAGGCCCAGGAGATCTCGCACCGGCTGGCGCGACACACCATTCGGCACAATGGGCTGCAGAACAGGATTACGGCCCGCCATGGAGACTTGCGCGATCCCGCGTCACTTCCGGAGCGCGAGCATGGTCGCTTTGGGA
>JAYYRS010000170.1:0-3417 GCA_036126975.1 Myxococcota bacterium | reverse complement strand
GGCCTTTCTTCTCAGCGACTTCAGCCTCGATGAGGCGGACGCAATCGTCGAGCACGGCCTGGCGGCGGGAGCGGTCTGCGACGACCTCTGCGAGCTTGGCCACGGGGGCCTCCGGGATGGGGGGAGACGACATGGATGAGGAGGGATGGGGAGCCGGGCAGACGGCCGCTGACTCAGCCGCCGGCGAGGGCGGGGTTCTCGTAGCCCGGGCAGTTCGGCAGGTAGGCCGAGCCGCCCACCTCGCGAAACCAGTGGCCCACGTACAGCCGACCAAAACAGGAGTAACCGCCAGCCCGGTAGGCCTTTCCGATGCAGTCGTACGAGTTGTCCCAGTCCCGGTCGTTCTGCGCCTTGATGATGTCGGCACCCGCAACCTTCGGCGGGAGCTCCTCCTTCATGTAGGACCGGACCCAGAACGGGATCGCATCGCAGAGGACCTTCTTCGCGGCCTTCTTGGGGCTGCTCTTGAGGACGCTGAGCAGCGTCGACCGGACGGCCGGGTCTTCTTCCAGCGTCAGGGCGCGGTCGCGCAGGCAGGCGATCGCCTCCTTCCGCTTGGTCCCGCGGTATGCGGAGATGGCTCGCTTGCGGACCTCCGCGCTCTCGTCTTCCTTCATCGCCGCGCAGATGAGTGCGTCAGTGCCCTCCGCGCCGGCCTTCTTCAGTCCGAGCAGGGCCTCGCCCCGGACGGTGCCGTCTGCGTCCGCGTCGAGCGCTCCCCGCAGGGCACTGACGACCTTCTCCTCCTTGATTCCGTGCAGCCCCTTCGCAGCAGCGGCGCGGACGGACGCGTCGGCGTCTCCAGAGAGGATGCCGAGCAGGGTGTCGGTGTGCTGGGGGTCTCCACCGATGGCTGCGATGGCCGCATTCCGGGATGCGGCGTCGGCGCCGCTCTCCGACGCAATCTGCCCGAGCGTTCCGCGAGCAGCAGGTGCGGGAATCAGGCCAAGCGCAACCACGGCCTCCATCCGGTTCGGGAGGCCAGGGTCCTCCACCAGTGGCGTGAAGCATCCCACCAGGTCGTCTCGGTCGGTGCCCCGGAGGCCCGCAGCAATCGCGGGGTCCCAGCCATTCTGTGCATCCTTGATGTGCTCGCAGACACACTCCACGGCAATCGGGTCCGTGATCTCCTTCATCTTGGTGGCCGCGTACTTCCGCGTGTCGTCGTCCTTCATCGAAAGGCCGACGCAGACGGTCTTGTACTGCTTTCGTGCCATCGCATCATCGATGTCGCCGTTTTCGACGAAGTTCGGCGGCACCTCGCAGGCGGCGAGGACGAGCGAGGCGAGAAGGGCGGCGGGCCGGCGCATGGGCGCTCCGGGCTGGAGGGGACGGGGCGGCAGGGTAGCGGGCGGCGCCCCCGCTGTCACGCCGTCGCTCGCGTCGGAGGTCGCGACCGGATATCGTGGCGCCCGTGAGGTCCCCATGAAGCTGACAAACCTGCTCGCACCCGCACTCGTCGCACTCCCGCTGATGGTCTCGGCGCCCGCGATGGCCGACACCGGCGACACCGGTGATTCCGATGAATCCGGTGCGACGAACGAGCTGCAGACCTGGAAGTCGAGCGAGGGTGGATGCATGAGCGCGGCCGCGCCGGCATCCGCGGGCCTCGCGCTTCTCGGGCTCGCATTCGTCGCGCGCCGGCGCGGCGACTGACGCGTCCGAGCCCTGGGGCAGGTGCGCCGCCAGAACACGCCGCGAACGCATGACCAGCGATGGGTCCCCGGGGCAGGCCGCTTGTCGCCGCGGCCGGCAGCTCAGACGTGGCGAGCCAGGGCGGCTACGAGGTCGTCGATGTCGTCGAGTGCGACGCTGGCGTAGCTCACGCGAAGTGCGCTCGCCGATGGAAAGGAGACCACGCCAACGCCTTCGGAGAGCAACGCCTTGCGGGCAGCCTCCGCATCCCCGCGCACCTTGACCAGGATGAAGAATGCGGCGTTGAACGGCATGGTTTCGATTCCGGCCGCGGAGAGCCCGTCCCGCAGGCGGTCGTGGCGTGCGCGGATTCGTTCGAGGATCTCCGCCCGCTGGGTCGGCAGTTCCGGGTCGAGCAGGGCCTGCAGGACGAGTGCCTGGCCCGGAGCGGAGCTCGTCGAGGTGGTCGCCCGCAGCGTTCCCATCGCCTTGTCTTCCAGCACCGCTGCTGCGTCGCCATCGACGCCGAAGGTGAGGAATCCGACTCGTCCGCCGAAGAAGAACAGTTCCTTGGTGGCACCATCGATCTTGATGGGCAGCACATGGGGCATGCCCACACGGACGATGGGGTCGAACAGACTCCCGGCCATGCGTGTGTCATCCCAGACCATGCCCATGTAGGCGTCATCGGTGACGACGACCAGCGGCACAGGGCAGGACGCGAGCGCGTCCACGATGGCCTGGGTCTCGGCGATGGTGGGAGAGAAACCGACCGGATTGCTGGGGAAGTTCAGGACGAGGACCGTCTTGCGAGAGCGCGCCGCCAGGAGGGACCGGAGGCCATCGATGTTGACGCCATCACCATCGAGGACGGGCCACGCGAGGAGCTGGCCGGCTCGGCGCACGCCGAAGATCAGGCGGTAGTTGCCCCAGCAGGGGTCTGGCAGGATGACGTCCGTGTCTGCATCCACGAACAGATCAGCGACCGTTGCGAGCCCCTGGGTCAGTCCCGCCGTCACGAGGGGGCGGCCGATCCGGTTCCCCGCGGTTGCCGCGAGGCGAGCGCGCCAGGTGTCTCGCAGCGCGGGGACGCCCCCCTGGGCGGGGTAGAGAACCGCTGCCTCGAGGCTGACGTCGGGTCCCAGGCCGTCACGGATGGCCCGAAGGGCCGCCGCGCCCCCGCGACCGTCGGTGTACTGCCCAATGGTCGCATTGATCCGGCAGTGTCTCGCATCGGCGGACTGGGCGGGTACCCCCCGGGGGAAGAAGATCCGGCGGCCCACGTCCGACAGGAGCGAGGCGGCCGCGGGGTGCGCGGCCTGCAGGCGGGCATTCAGTGCGTCGGCGGGGGACATGAGCGGCAGTTATCCAGGACGGCTTGCGAGTGCATCGCCTGCGTGCAGCGGCTGCTGGGTTAGCCGCGGGCCATGACGCCCACCGACACCCCCGTGCTCACGCCCGACGTGGGCGACTTCATGGTCGACCACGACCCGTTCTACCTCCCGGTCGGCGGTGAGGTCGAACTCTTCGAGAACGCCTCTCGCGCCCGGATACCGGTGATCCTGAAGGGGCCGACGGGGTGTGGAAAGACCCGCTTCGTGTCGTACATGGCCCGCAAGATGAACCGGCCGCTGGTGACCGTGGCCTGCCACGAAGACCTCACGGCGAGCGACCTCGTGGGCCGATACCTGCTCAATGCGGACGAGACCGTGTGGGTCGACGGGCCGATGACTGCGGCGGTCCGCCATGGCGCCATCCTCTACCTGGACGAGGTGGTGGAGG
>JAYYRS010000169.1:0-13676 GCA_036126975.1 Myxococcota bacterium | reverse complement strand
TACTTCCAGGCGGCGTCCGGTACCTCCGGAGGGTCGTCCGGCTCTCCGGTCTTCGACCGGACCGGTCGCGTCATCGCCCTGAATGCGGGTGGGAGCCGGCGTGCGGCCTCGAGCTTCTTCCTGCCGCTCGACCGGGTGGTCCGGGCCCTCGAGTTCGTGCAGCGCGGGGAGGCGGTCCCGCGTGGGACCATGCAGGTGACCCTGGCGCATACAAGCTTCGACGAAGTCCGCAGACTTGGTGTTTCCGCCGACATGGAGGCGGCGCTCCGCGAAGAACGCCCGGATGCGACCGGGCTGCTGGTGGTGCAGGATGTCGTCCCGATGGGGCCCGCGGACGGCCTGCTGCGTCCCGGCGACGTGCTGCTCGCCGTGGACGGTGTTGCCATCGATACGTTCATCCCCATGGAGGCTGCGTGCGACGATGCCGTTGGCCAGCATCTGAACGTGGGGCTGGTGCGCGGCGGTGAGGTGATGGACCTGCAGGTGCCCGTTCAGAGCCTTCACGAGGTGTCCCCCGCGTCGTACCTCGAGTTCGGCGGTGGGATCCTGCATGCGCTCAGCTACCAGCAGGCACGCACGCATGCGGTGCCCGTACAGGGAGTGGTGGTTGCATCGTCGGGCTATGCACTCGCCGACGCTGGGGTGCGGGCCGGTGATGTCGTTCTTGAGGTCGATGGTGTGGAAACACCGGACCTCCCGACGCTGACTCGGACGCTCGCTGCGCTGGCGGATGGACAGCGGGTCTCGATCCGCGTGTTCTCGCTCGCCGATCCGGCGCGAGAGCGCGTCAGCGTGTTGCGCGTCGACCGACGTTGGTTTCCCATGCAGCACTGCGAGAGGGATGACCGGACCGGCGAATGGCCATGCACCGCGAGTGCGCCGCCGCCCGAAGCGGATGCCGTGCCGCCGCGCTCGGCGGTGCCGCCGGAAACCCGAGACAAGGTTGCGCAGAAGCTTGCCCGCTCACTGGTCGCCGTGGATTTCGATGCGCCGGTGCGAACCGAGGGCATCTACGGCGCGAACTTCCGCGGCACCGGCGTGGTCGTCGATGCCGACCGGGGACTCGTGGTCGTCGACCGGGATACGGTCCCGGTCGCACTGGGCGACGTGAGCATCACGTTCGGGGCGACCCTCACGGTTCCGGGGCTGGTCCGATGGATCCATCCCGAGCACAATCTCGCCATCGTCCAGTATGACCCTGCGGACATGGGCGCGGCGCCGATCGAGGCCGCGACCCTCGACTCCCGGCCGCTTGCGGACGGCGACGGCATCTGGCAGGTGGGCCTCAACCAGCGGGACCAGCTGGTGAGCAAGGCGACGAAGGTGTCCCAGGTGCGCGCCGCTCAGCTACCGCTGCCGAGCCCACCGTTCTTCCGTGAGACCAACCTTGAGGTGGTCCACACGGATGGTGCAGCCTGGACCATGGGCGGTGTTCTCGCGGACAAGAAGGGACGCGTCCGCGCGCTCTGGGCCTCGTTCGTCGACCTGTCCGGTGAAGAGCCGGATGCGTGGTTTGCTGGCGTACCGTCCCGACACCTTCTCGACGCAATCGCCCATCTCGACGCCGGCGGCGGCGCCTGGCCGGCGGTCGGGGCGGAGCTCGTGCCGGTGGGCCTGGCGGTGGCCCGTGACCTTGGGCTGGACGACCCGACGGTGGCCGCGCTGGCGCGGGCAGATGCGGACAGGGTGGTCCTGGGCGTGGCGCGCGTTTCCGCGGGGAGCCCTGCCGCCGCGGTGCTCCAGGAGGGCGACCTCGTGCTGCGCGTAGACGGGTCGCTGGTCACCGAGCCGGGTCCCGTGGAGTCCGCCGTCCGGGCCGGTGGCGCTGCCTTCCAGATCCTTCGCCGCGGACGGGTCCTGGAGGTGGAGCTCCAGCCCTGGATGGTCGATGCTGACGGGACGGCCCGGGCGGTGGGTTTCGCAGGGGCGTTGGTGCATGCGCCGCATGCCGCGGTGGCCCAGCAGCGGGGAATCGAACCCACGGGCGTATATGTGGCCTGGTACTGGTACGGGTCTCCAGCGGGGCGGTATGGCCTGCGGCCCACGCGTCGGATCACCGCGGTCGACGGTATGCCGACGCCCGACCTGGATTCGTTTCTGGCCGCCGTCGGGGAGCGCGCGGTCGGAGACAGCGTCCGGCTGGACGTGATGGACCTCCAGGGGCGGCAGCGGGTGATCACGCTTGAGGTCGATCCTGTGTACTGGCCCACATATGAGCTTCGTCGCGGCGGTGGAGCCTGGGAACGCGTCGGCCGATGAGAGGAGCCTGTCTGGTCGCGCTTCTCTGGTCGTGTACAGGCGGTGGTCCCCCCGATGGTCTCGCGCTGCCGACCGGCGTTCTCCCCGATGACCAACCCTGGGTGCTCGGAGGGCCCGGGCTCGCATTGACGTCCGCGCAGCCGGCTTCAGCGGAGCCCGAGACGCCGCTCATCTTGTCCGATGAGCTCATGGCCGTCGCCTCGGGTGCCTGGGAGGCTCGGCGCCCGGCAGACGCGCCGTCCGGGGTCGCGGTTCGGTCCGAAGCCCGACGCCCGACCACCGCGCCCGTGATCTCGGTCGACCATGCCATTGAACGACAGGCCATGGTGGAGGTGGCTGTCGAAGTCCGCACGACCGGGCTTGAGCTGGGTCCGAGGGCAGGGGGTGCGGCACTCGTGGTCGAGGAGCTCGACGGACAGGGGGAACGCGTCGCACTCCATGATGGCGCGCAGCGCCTCTCCGGGGATACCGATTGGCGAACGCAGACGGTGCGGGTCCAGCCTCGCTCGAAGGGTCGGTCTCTTCGCATCCGGCTGGAACCGGCGGCCGGGCGGGCGATGGGCGAGGCGGCCTTTCGAAACCTCTCCGTCCGTGTCGTACCGGCAGAGGAGCGCCTGGGGCCCCGTCTCGCCGGTCACCACGCGCGGGCACACGAGGTCAGCCTGGGCCGCATCACGCGGCCGGCTCTCGTCACGCGGGCAGGGGAGTTCTGGACGGCGGACGTCTCGTCCGCGGGAGGCACGCTGGAGCTCGGCTTTGCTCGTCCACGTCGCGGCCGGAAGGGAGAGATGTGTCTGTCCGCCGTCGTGGGGACCGACGAGACGACCCTCAGCTGTCTCGGCGCAGGGGATGCGGGCCGATGGCGAACGGCGTCCGTGGCCATTCCTCCAGGCGACGGGGCCCAGCGCGTCCGGGTCGCGATCTCGGGGCCTCCGGGAGCCGTGGCCCTACTGGGTGATCCGGTGGTCCGGAGTGGACGGGAGATTCTCCCGGGCCGACCGGATCTCGTCCTCATCGTGCTCGACACGCTCCGGGCCGACCATCTCGGGATGCATGGCTACGCAGACCGTCCCACCAGCCCCCACATCGATGCATTCGCCGCGCGCGCGGTCCGGTACGACCAAGCCCGGTCGACCTCGGGGTGGACGGCGACGAGTCTCGGCTCCGTCGTCACGGGCCTGATGCCGTCCGCGCATCGGGCGGGCACGCGCCAGGAGCGGGCGTATCAACCGGCGTCCGTCAAGTCATCCACGGCCCAGCGCCACCGGCTCACATTCCTGGGTCTCCGCCCGGATCGGCCCACCGTGCCCGAGCTTCTCCGCCGCGAGGGATACCGGACGATGTCCTGGGTGGACAACACCTTCTTTGCTGCTCCGTACGGCTTCGCACGGGGCTTCTCGGAGCACGACCGGTATGCAGGAGACGACCTTCAGGGCCTGGCGGAGGGGGTCGGCAAAGCGACCGCCTTCCTCGACGGTCTGCCCCCACGAAGCGCACGGGCGCCCTACCTTGTCGTCCTGCACGCCATCGATCCCCATGCGCCGTACCAGGCGCGCGTGCCCGCAGCGCCGGGGTTCGAGGTGCCGGAGAGCATCCGCGGCGAGATGGTCCACATCGAGGCACCCGAGCAGGAGGCCTGGAGCGTGGAAGACATCTGGAAGGCCGGGCGGGTGGACAATGATGCGTTGAAGGTGCCCTACGACAGTGAGATCCGGTACATGGACGAGCAGCTCGGGCCGCTGCTCGAGCGGCTGGACGCCGCGGGGGCCGGGATCGTGCTCCTGAGCGACCACGGGGAGGAGTTCTACGAGCATCAGGGCTACTCCCACGGCCGCACGCTCTACGAGGAAGTGTTGCGGGTGCCGCTCGTGGTTCGAGAACCCGGTGCCGTCCCGACCCGGGGCGTGGTGCACTCGCCGGTCGCGCTGGACGGCGTCGCGGCGACCCTGCTCGGGTTTGCTGGGCTGTCAGCGCCCCCCGGGGCTGCCGAGCCCCTTCCGGTGCGCGATGACCCCTACGCCGAGGGCCGCGCGTTCGTGGCCGAAGGTGCGTACCGTGGCAACGATCTCTCTGCCGTGCGCATCGGTCGGTTGAAGGCGGTGCTGAAGCATCCGCCGGGCCTCCGCAGCGCGAACCTCCGGACATCGGCGAAGGCATGGTCGAGGGGTGAGATGACCGGTGACCTCGCCGTGTATGACCTCGACATGGACCCCAGCGAGACGGTCGACGTGACCAGTGCGCTCGAGTCCGGAGAGCGAGACGAACTGCTGCAGGCACTCCACCGCCACCTCGCGACTGCCGAGCCGGGCGTCCACATTCGATGCGAGCCCGGGTCTGGCGACATTCGCATCCGTGCCGACGAGCCCGTTTCGCGCTTCGTTCCCTTTGCGTGGAGCGCGCGGCATTCCGCGAGCATTGACGGTACGCGCCGTTCGCTCGCCATCCGGCCCGCCGGCTCCGACCCGCTCTGGGGCGTGCTCCGCTTCACCGCAGAGCCGATGGCGCTCGCCCTCGAGGTGGATGGCGCCGCGGTGATGGCGGACGTCTCCGAAGACGCCGAGCTGCCGTCCCCGCTGCCGGGCACGAGCTGCACCGCCTGGCGGGTGAGGGCGGAGGGGTCGGACGCGAGCCTGGACGCCGAGGAGGTCGCGAACCTCGAGGCGCTCGGGTACGTCGGCGACTGACGGGCTGCGGGTCGGACGGGGCCCATCCGGGCGGCGGCAGCGTTCCGGATGGACCCTGGTCCAGGTGCTACATGAACGCCTGGATGCCCGTGATCCAACGACCGAGGATGAGGTTGTGGATGTCGTGGGTCCCCTCGTAGGTGTAGACACTCTCGAGGTTCGCGGCGTGTCGCATGATGGGGTACTCGTCGAGGATGCCGTTTGCGCCATGGATGTCGCGAGACATCCGGGCAATCTGCATCGCGATGTCCACGTTGTTCATCTTCGCGAGCGAGATCTGCTCGTTCTGGATGGAGCCGTCATCCTTCATGTGACCGAGCTGCAGTGCGAGGAGCTGGCCCTTCGTGATCTCCCGGAGCATCCAGGCAAGCTTGTTCTGGACGAGCTGGTAGCTCGCGATCGGCTTGCCGAACTGGATCCGGCTGAGCGCGTACTCCTTCGAGGAGTGGTAGCAGGCCATCGCTGCGCCGAGTGCACCCCACGAGATGCCGAAGCGCGCGTTGTTCAGACAGCTGAACGGTCCGCGAAGTCCACGGACGTGAGGGAGGAGACGGTCCTTCGGGATCCGGCAGTTGTCGAGCACGATTTCGCCGGTTGCGCTCGCCTTCAGGCTGTGTTTGCCGTGCATCTCGGGCGTCGTGAAGCCCGCGTCATCCCGCTCGACGATGAACCCACGGATGTCGCCATCGAGCTTCGCCCAGACCACAGCGAGGTGGGCGATGGGCGAGTTGGTGATCCACATCTTCGCGCCGTTGAGCACGTAGCTGTCGCCGTCGTCCACCGCCTTCGTGACCATGCCGCTGGGGTTCGAGCCGTAGTCAGGCTCGGTGAGGCCGAAACAGCCGATGAGCTCGGCGGACGCCATGCCGGGGAGATATTTCTGCTTCTGCTCCTCGGTGCCGAACTTCCAGATCGGGAACATGGCGAGTGACCCCTGGACGCTCACGAACGAGCGAATCGCCGAATCGCCACGCTCGAGCTCCTGGCACGCCAGCCCATACGCGATGTTGGACATCCCGGCGCAGCCGTAGCCCTCGAGGTTCATGCCGAGGAGGCCCATCTCGCCGATCTCGGGGATCAGATGCTCGGGAAAGGTGCCCTTCCGGCAGTGGTCCTCGATGATGGGGATGACGCGGTCGTCCGTCCACTGTCGGACAAGGTCGCGCACGGCGCGCTCCTCGTCGCTGAGGTGGCGATCGATGTCATAGAAGTCGAGACCGTCGAAGCGGGCCATGGGGCCTCCAGGCTGCCTGGGGCGGGGGCGCCCCGAGGCATACCGATTAGCCGGGGGCTCGCCGTGCAGCAATGCCGTCGGTGTGTGCACGATACCGACTGGAAGGCGGTTCTGTGGAGGCATGAGAGCCCGGCAAGCCCGCCCCGCTCCGGTTGGATTAAGGGTATCGTGGAACACCGGTGTTTTGCGTGGAACAGCAGGAGCGCCTCATGACCACCATCGAGAAGCTGCACGAGATGCGCGCCTTCGGCGGTCCCGTCCGGACCACGGGGCTCCCCGACTCCGTGGTTGCCCGCTTCGCGGGGAGCGATGCGGCGCTCGGCATGGCCATCGACGAGGCGCATGAACGGCATCTCGTGCTCCGGCGGTCGGATCCGGAGCTCCTCGGGATGGCAGAGAGGGACCTGATCGCGGCGCTTCAGCACGACTATGTGAACTTCTACAAGCCCGAGGCCGTCAATCCATACGTGCCGTTGGCCGGCCGCGGCCCGTGGATCATCACGAGCCACGGCGCCGTGCTTCATGACAACGGGGGCTACGGAATGCTGGGCTCCGGGCACGCCCCGAGCGCCGTGCTCGACGCCATGGGTCAGGGCCAGGTGATGGCCAACATCATGACTGCGAGTTTCTCGCAGCACCGGTTCGCAGCCAGGCTCCGACGCGAGGTCGGGCATGCCCGCGCCGATGGCTGCCCCTTCCATCGGTTCCTCTGCCTGAACTCAGGGTCCGAGTCGATGACGGTGGCTCGGCGCCTCGCAGACGTGAATGCACGGGCGATGGTGGGCCCGGGGGGGCCACGGGAAGGCGCACGGGTCGGGGCGATTGTTTTCGAGCAGAGCTTCCACGGTCGGACCGACGGTCCCGCTCGGATCTCCCACAGCTCCGCCCGCGCCTACAGCCGCCATCTCGCGAGCTTCAAGGACAAGGGAGAACTCATGCCTCTCCCACACAACGACGTGGGAGCCCTGGAGGCAGCCTTCGCGAACGCCGAGCGCTTCGGCGTGTTCATCGAGGCCGTCTATTTCGAGCCCGCCCAGGGAGAGGGCAACCCCGGCCGCCTCGTGTCGCGCGACTGGTACGACGCGGCGCGCCGGCTCACGCACGAGCACGGCGCGTTGCTGGTGGCGGACGCGATCCAGGCCGGATTGCGCGCGACGGGTGCGCTCTCGTTCGTCGACTATCCGGGCTTCGAGGACGCCGAGGCGCCGGACATCGAAAGCTGGTCGAAGGCGCTGAACGCTGGCCAGTATCCGCTGTCGGTTCTCGGATTGTCCGAAAGGGCTGCAGCGCTGTATCGGAACGGCATCTACGGAAACACGATGACCACCAATCCGCGCGCGCTGGATGTGGCGTGTGCGGTGCTTGACAGCATCACGCCCGCGCTGCGCCGGAACATCCGGGAGCGGGGGGTCGAGTTCATCGAAAAGCTCGAAGAGCTCCGTCAACGCTTCCCAGGAATCATCGCGAGCGTCCAAGGCAGCGGGTTGTTGTTCTGTGCGGAGCTGCACCCGCACATCCCTGTGGTCGGGTTCGGAGCGGTCGAAGAGGTGTGTCGGCAGCGGGGGCTGGGCGTCATCCATGGAGGCCGGAACGCCCTGCGATTCACCCCGCATTTTGCTGTGACCAGTGCCGAGATCGACCTTGTGATGGGGGTATTGGAACGTGTGTTTTCCGAGATGGAGTCGGAGGCACGCGCCGCCAGCAAGTGACCCGTGAGCCGCGCGCGCTTCGCAACCGCGGCCGTCAGCCGGCGTATTCGAGCGCCATGAGGTCCCAAGCCTGCTCGACAGGGGCCTGGTCGTCCGTCAGGACGCGTGCGTCCTCCCAGCCCGGTACGGGCCCGAGAATCTTCTTGCGGAGCGCCCGCTTGATCCTGCGAAGTGCACGCGCGGAGCCGACCATCTCGATGTGATCGGCTCCGGTGTAGATGCTCTTGTCCTTGGTCATGGCGATGATGATGTCGTTGCTCTGGGTCGCATCGACCAGCACGACGGTCGGGAAGACCTCCTTCATGGTCGCGTAGATCATGGCGGCAAGGTCGCGGCTGACGCCCCGGACGCTTGCGACGTTGACGGCAAGCACGGCATCGTCATGCATGTGGTCCCGCACCAGCTGGAAGAACTCCTTCGTCACCAGGTGGAACGGGATGTACGGCTGCCGATACGCATCCATCATGACGAGGTCGTACTTCTTGTCCGTCATCTGCAGGTAGATGCGGCCGTCCATGACGATCGGGTTGATCCGGGGGTCGGCGTTGTCGAAGTACTTCTTCCCGACCTCGACGACCGCTCCATCGATCTCGACGCCGTCAACCTGGGCGTCCGGGAAGGCCTCGAGCATCTGCCGCGCGATGGTCCCCCCGGCAAGACCGATGATCGCCGCGTCCTTCATCTGGGCAGGGTCGTCCAGCCAGAGGGGGGTCGACGCCATGTAGGTCCATACCCCTCGGGTCTCGATGGTCTCGGACGGACACTTCACGGAGTGCACACCGACGCCTTCGTTCAGGTAGAGATGGTAGGCATCTTCGCACTTTCCATACGGTTCCTGGACGACCTGGATGAAGTGGTAGAGGCTCTCCTGCTCCTCCAACAGGCCATCCATTGGCCGGACGATGCCGGGCGGAACCAGCAGGAGTCCGAGGGCGGCAACCGGCGGCACGGCAGCCTTCGGGCCCAGAAAGAACGCCGCGGAGCTGACGGCGAGGAACGTGGCGCCGACAACGATGAACGTGTTCCTGACCCCGAACACCGGCACCAGCACGAGCGCAGGCAGGAAGGAGCCGATGATGCTCCCGAATGTGGAGAGCGCATACAGGCGTCCGGCCGCGGCCCCGGAGTGCTCCACGTCATCGACGGCGAGGCGAATCGCCCAGGGGCTCACCATCCCCATGATCGTGATGGGGGCACTGAGGAGGGCGATCGTCCCCAGCTGGCCTCCAATCAGGCTCGAAAAGGCGACCGTGGGTTCTGCGAGGGCCTTGCCCTCAAGGAGCGGCCGCAGCGCCGCAGATGCCATCTTCAGGATGGGCTGGGAGATGAAGGGAATGAGAAGAACCAGGACGCTGGCGACGAGCGTCGCCTTCGCGAGAGAGCGCAGATGCGGGTGCTTGTCGGCTGTCCGGCCTCCGAGCCAGTACCCGAGCGAGAGGAAGCCCATCAGCGTGCCGATCAGTGCCGTCGTGACGAGCAGGGAGGTTCCGAAATAGGGCGCGAGCAGCCGGAGGCCGGTCATCTCGACGGCCATGACGGCCATGCCGCTGGTGAGCACGATCAGTTGGAGGAGTACACGATTCATTGCGGTTCCGTCGGGCATGCCCCGGAGGGAGCGGGCAGGCCCTGGAAGGAGATGGGTTCTCAGCGGCGGCGTTTGCGGCAGCCCAGCGCACTCATGGCTTCGCGGGCGGCGCGACGAACATGTACGTCCAGGTCTTCGATGCGCGCCGTGAGCGCGTCACATGCGTCTCGAGCGCGAAGGTCTTCGAGCGCGCGGCACGCTTCGGCGCGCACGGTCGGTTCCTTGTCGTCGAGTGCCTCGACCACGAGGGCGCTGGCCCGTGGGTCTTCCGAGAATCCCATGAGCTGTACGGCGTAGAACCGCAACCGGGCGTCCTCTGCGGTCTCGTAGAGCTCCTCGAGGTCGGGGAGGGCTTCGCCGCGGTCGAAGAGTACGGCGTCGTATGCCTTGTCGGCCCGGTGCGGATCCGGGTCGAGCAGGGCAGCGAAGAGGTCGCGGTAGCGGTCGCGCATGGGGCCCATGGGGAGAGGCAGAGGAGGAAGCCGCGGTCCAATAACGGGTGGAGCCGCGGTGTTACAGCCACATCGTTCTTTCCCCGGAGGGCCAGTGCTCGTCCTTCTCACCAACGATGATGGCGTCGACGCTCCCGGCATCGCTTCGCTTGCCGAACATCTGGCGCCGCTGGGGGAGATCATCGTGGCGGCCCCTGCCGCGGAGCAGTCGGCGAAGTCCCATGCGCTCACGATGCACACCCCGCTGCGCGTCGAGGGTCGGGGGTCAGGATGGTTCTCGGTCAGCGGGACGCCCGCGGACTGCGTCTACCTGGGCATGCACCATCTGTGTGATCGGCGGCCGGATGTCGTCGTGTCAGGCATCAATCGCGGGACCAACCTCGGCGAGGACGTCTACTACTCCGGCACCGTGGCCGGCGCCCGGGAGGCCGTGATGCAGGGCGTTCCTGGCCTCGCGGTGAGTCTGGATACATCGGCACCGGGTGATGATCGGAGCCGCAACTGGGAGACCGCGGCGATGCTCGCCCGACAGGTCGTGATGATGATGCTCGACCATGGCGACGCAGAGCGGACCGTCCTGAACCTAAACGTCCCGGATGTGCCGCCTGACCGACTCACGCGCCTGCACGTGACCCGGGTCGGCCGGCGGCGCTACCGCCCTGCGGTCACGGTTCGACAGGATCCACGCGGCCGCGGCTACTACTGGATCGGGGGCGAGCACGAATCGTTCTGTGATGAGCCCGAGACGGATGGCCACTGGCACACTCGCGGACATCCCACCCTCTCGCCCCTCCGCATCGACCCGTCCGCAACGGACATGGTGGACGTCATCAGTCGGTGGCGCGCCCGCAGATGAGGGATGTCAGGCGCCGAACAGACCCTTGAGCATCGGCTTGACCGTTGTCTCGACGGCGGCCGGACCCAATGTGGCCGCGACGTACAGCGCGCTTCCTGCGATCGCTGCTGCGACGGGCGCGAGCAGGAGGCCCCCGAGGAGGAGCAGGCCGTCTTCTTCGAGGATGCCCGCTGCGAGTACGAAGATGACGAAGCTGGGCGCGGTGTTCGTCAGCGGGATCGGCAGGGACATGAACGCAGACATGACCATGATGGTCACGCCCACGCCCGCGAGGAATCTCCGATTCCGGGCCATCGCGCTGAGGCGGGGTTTTACGAGTAGCTCGACTGCGCGGAGGGGAATGCGACCGTTGCGGACGCTGAACTCCAGCATCCGGTAGGAGATGGTCCGGTCGGCTGCGAAGTCGGGGACCCAGGGCGTCCCGCGCCCCCGAACCATCTGGAATCCCAGCGCCATCATCAGCACGCCGAAGGGTGTCGCATACCCGGGGGCGGGGATGGGCAGTGCTGCCGGCAGCGCCAGGACGAGAAGCAACAAGCCGAAGCCGCGGTCTCCGTGGATGGCGATGAGCTCTGCGACGCTGCAATCCGAACCGTCCAGCCCATCGAGAAATCCGGTGAGGGCACTGCTCAGGTGCGTCTGGGGAAGCTCGGTTCCTGTGCCGTTCGTGGTCATGCCCAGCCTCCTAACGGCTCCGTGCGTCGCCTTGGGCGGTTGCCCATGCCCACCGCCTGCTGCATGCGCTACATTGGCGCCGCCCAGGAGGAAGAGCCCATGGCCACCATCGACGACAGGCTTCGTGCAGCGATCCGCGACATTCCCGACTTTCCGAAGCCCGGCATCATGTTCAAGGACATCTCACCGCTCCTGGCAGACCCGGATTTGTTCCGCGCGACGGTCGCGAGCTTCGCCGAGCGATGGTCCGGTCAGCAAGTGGACGCGGTTGTGGGCATGGAATCGCGCGGCTTCCTCTTCGGGGCACCGCTGGCGATGGAGCTTTCCGCGGCGTTCGTGCCCGCCCGCAAGCCCGGAAAGTTGCCCTACAAGACCGTGTCCGTGTCCTACGATCTTGAGTACGGCTCCAACACGCTCGAGATGCACATCGATGCGATCGAGCCGGGTCAGAAGGTCCTCGTCGTCGACGACCTGCTGGCAACAGGCGGTACTGCGAAGGCCACGTGCGAACTCGTGGAGAAGCTCGGTGGAGTGGTCACGGCCTGCTGTTTCGTGGTCGAGCTGGGTTTCCTGGGTGGCCGTGACGCGCTGGATGGAACCCGCGTCGACAGCCTTCTCATCTTCGACTGAATCCGAGCGCGGCCCACGCAGCATGGACGGCTGCGGGAAGCGCCTCGATGGGGCCGTCGTTCCAGATGACGGCGTCGGCGAGCTCGACCTTGGTCTCGACGGGGAGCTGCGCGCCCAGCCAGCGGGCCGCCGCTGACTCGGACATCCCATCCCGCGCCATGAGGCGCGCGAGCTGCACCCCGGGACTGCAGGCGACCACGAGCAGGTGGTCGTAGCGGGTATGGGTTCCGGTCTCGACCATGAGCGCCGCCTCGACGGCCGCCACCGGGGTTCCCGCCTGTGCCTGCGCATCAAGCCATCCGAGGATCGCCGCGCCAATCCGGGGATGGGTGATCCTCTCGAGGTCTCGACGCGCGTTTCCATCCGCCGCCACGATCTCTCGCAGGAGGGAGCGGTGGAGCGAACCATCGGCCAGGAGCACAGCGTCGCCGAAACGGGAGACGACCGCCGCGAGTCCGTCCGTCCCGGGTGCAACGATGTCCCGCGCGATGACGTCGGCATCAATGACGGGGGTGCCGTGGCGGCGGATCAGACCCGCAACGGTCGACTTGCCGCAGGCGATGCCGCCCGTAAGGCCGACGGTCTTCACTTCTCTGCCGCAGGGCACGTCTC
The DNA here is from genome assembly GCA_036126975.1 of Myxococcota bacterium. Lineage (GTDB taxonomy): Bacteria > Myxococcota_A > UBA796 > UBA796 > UBA2385 > JAYYRS01. The sequence goes on along the minus strand of JAYYRS010000169.1, from coordinate 980 downwards.
ACCCAGTCTTTCGAGCGCCCGGTCAATCGCCTCGGTCACCCGCCGTCGTTCCGAACCTGCCCGGGCCACGCGCAGTGGTTCGCATGCCTCCGCCTCGGCAAGCCGGGACAGGATGTCTGCACATGGGAGGACCAGACCCGGGTCGGAAAGGACAGAGATGCATGCTGGCAACGTGGCACGCGTCAGCGCAGCCATTTCTGCCCTCGCCTCGAGTTCCGCGAGACTCCCGGGCCGTCCACCGGCTTTTGCGGCAACACGCACCCGGCGCTTCAGCTCCCGCGCGGCCAGCAGCCGTGTGGGCCGGTCGGAGTCGTCCAGCTGTCGGGCGAGCTCCTCGATGGTGGCAGGCGCGGGTGGCACCGTCGCCGTCACGGGTCGGATGCCGCCCGGCACCGCGTGGGCGGCTGCGATGAACACGAGGATCGATGGTGTCGGCACGGCGCCTCAGTCCTCCATCTTCTCGATGTAGCGGAAGATGGTGCGCGGATCGACGCCGAGGTCCCGAGCGGTCTGGGCCTTGTTCCAGTTGTTCAGCTCCAGCGCCTCGCGGATGTAGGTCCGCTTGTAGTCCTCAGCGGCCTCGTCGAGCGGCTTGATGTCTCGCTTGGTGCCCGCAACGATGCCGATGTCGTCGGCATTCAACAGCGCCCGGTCGCTCATGATGACGGCCTTCTTGACGCGGTTCTCGAGCTGACGGACATTGCCGGGCCAGAAGTAGTTGGCCATCGCCCGGACGGCTTCGTTGTTGAAGCCGCGCGCCTTGGACCCGTACTGGTCGGCGTATTTGTTCATGAAGAACCGCGCGAGCTCCTGGATGTCGTCGCCTCGCTCGCGCAGGGGCGGAAGCCCCACGCTGATTTCGTTGAGGCGGTAGTACAGGTCCTCTCGGAATCGACCCTCCCGGATCTCCTCCTCGAGGTCCTTGTTGGTGGCAGACACGACGCGAATGTCGACCTTGCGGGGCGACAGGTCGCCGACCC
>JAYYRS010000168.1:0-3824 GCA_036126975.1 Myxococcota bacterium | reverse complement strand
GACGGCGTTGCGTGCGGCGACGCGCCCGACGAGCCAGGGGTCGTCCGTGAAGGCGGGAAATGCATCGACGGAGGCCACGAGTGTCTCGCCGGCTCGTCGAAGCGCGACAGCGTCGTCCGGCGGATCGATACCCATCGCGATGTCGGCGTCGTCCTGCGGAGGAAGGCGGCCGAGGGCGCGCGCCAGCGGGGTGGCCCCGACCTTGGCGGCGCAGCCGCCGCATCCCATTTCCATTTCCGTGGCCGCCATCTCCGGCATGCCGGTCTCGAATCCGGTCCTGGCTGCGCCGTCGGGGCCCAGTACCTGGAATCTTTCCATGAAGCGCCGGTCGATCCAGTCCTTCAGCCGGAAGGTCATCCGGCCTTCGACGACAAGGCCATTTCGGGCGCCAATCGCGCGTCCATCTCCCAGGTTGAGAAGGGTGAGGAAGTCGCGTTGTGGCCGGTAGGCAGCGGGGGGACGGCCGCGGAGTGCGGCCCCGAGGTTGGCTGCGAGCACCGGCCCCTGACGGACCGCATACACTCCGGCACGGGGGCAGTCCGGCCAGCTGTCCAGCAATGCGCAGTCGCCGACAGCAAACAGGTTGGTATGCCCTACGACCCGCAACTGGTCGTCAATCCGAATAAATCCGCGCTGATCTGTCGGAAGCAGGCTGCTCCGGGCGAGGCCATGCGGTGCCGCCCCCGCAACCCAGACGACGAGATCCGCCGGAATGCGCCTCTCGTCGGCCAGAAGCACGGCGTCTGATTCAACCGCCACCACCCTCGCGCCATCCAGGAGGCGGATGTCGCGGTCCCGGGCTGCGTCGCGGACCTTCTTGACGACGCGTGGGTGTCGACCGGGAAGCGGTTCCGGGCCCGAGCCGACGAGGCAGATGTCCAGGTTCCGTCCGCTGGAGCGGAGTCTGGTGTGGAGGCAGAAGGCGAGTTCGACGCCGCCGGCACCGGCTCCCACGATGACAATCCGCGTGGGTGCGTCGCCGGTCGAGTGCCGGAGGCGCTCCATGGCGGCATCGACACGGGCCACGAAATGTCCGATCGGCCGCGTCGACAGGGCATGTTCACGGACGCCCGGCAGTGCATGTCCGGCGACCGTGGCCCCGACGTTCAGGCTGCACAGGTCGTAGCGCAGCGGAGGCCGGCCTTCGAGATGGATCTCCTGCCGGGCTGCATTGATGCGCTCCGCGCGCGACACCACCACCCTCGCGCCCGCGCGTCTTGCGAGCGGTCGGATGTCGATCTCGAGCGCATGCCGCGGGTACTGTCCGGCCACGAAGCCTGGCACCATCCCCGAGTAGACGGCCAGGGGTCGGTCGACCACGACCGTGATTCGCGCGTCGGGAAGCGGCGCCATGACCTGCCGACGCAACACCTGGACATGTGCATGTCCGCCTCCGACGAGAACCACTTCCCGCGGCGGGCCTGGCTGCGTCGGCTTCATGGGCACTCCCGGTCGCACTCCCTGCTACCCGATGCACGGCCTCCTCTGCCACGCCTTCTGGTGGCCGGCACGGAAGCGTCGCGCCGGGCGAACGGGTCGCGGAGGACGGAATCGGTCCCTGGGTCGGTCTTGGGCGCGTTTCGCTCTCCATTCCGCCATCGGAGACCATGGACGGCGGGCATGGACCGAGCCGGCCGCCCCACCAGACAGGAGCATCCCGCGAAACGGCCGGCCGTTCGCATCGGAGGGGCGACCGGGGTACCCCTCGGACATGGACCCTCGCCCCCACGACATCGTGCTCTTTGGCGCAACCGGCTTCACCGGTCGGCAGGTCGCGGCGTGGTTCGCCCGCCATGTCGCCCGCTCGGATGTGCGGTGGGCACTGGCGGCCAGGAATCTCGACAAGCTCGCCGCCGTCCGGGACTCGCTTGGGTCGGGGTTCGGGGATGTGCCGGTGCTGCAGGTCGATGCGCTGGACGAAGATGCGGTCCGCGCCATGGCCGCGAGCGCGCGGGTCGTGCTGACCACCGTCGGGCCCTACGCGCTGTACGGGGATCGCCTCGTGGACGCCTGTGTCGCGAGCAAGACCGACTACGTGGACATCACGGGCGAGACACCATGGGTCCGGCGTGTGATCGCGAGGCACCATGCGCAGGCCGCACGCGATGGCACCCGGATCGTGCCGTTCTGCGGTTTCGACTCGGTGCCATCGGACCTCGGGACCTGGATGATCGTCCAGCATCTCCGGCAGCGTCACGGCCAGACCACGCGAGAGGTCAGGGCGTCCTTCCGTGCAAAGGGCGGTTTCAACGGCGGCACGCTCGCTTCTGCCCTGAACCTGCTGGGGGCGGAGCGTCCCCGGGACATGGCGGACCCTTTTGCATTGAACCCGCCGGAGCGACATCCCGGTCCAGCTCCCAGCCGGAGCCAGGACCTCACGAACACCCATCGGGACCCCGACCTCGGCCACGTTGCGCCGTTCTTCATGGCGCCCGTGAATACCCGCGTCGTTCGGCGGTCCGACGCCCTGTCGGCCGAACGGGGTGCCGGATATGGGCCGGAATTCGCCTATCAGGAGGCCCTCTCGGTCAAGGGCCCAGCCATGGGATGGGGAGTCCTCGCGGCGATGTCAGCGGTCCCGCTGATGGCCCGCTCATCCTTTCTGCGTGGCATCGCGATGCGGCTGGGCCCGGACCCCGGGGAGGGGCCGAGCGAGTCCGACATGGACGGCGGATGGTTCACCACCTCGTTCATCGGCATCGGGGACGGAGGAGCTCGGGTGCGGGGATTCGTGAAGGCCGAGGGAGACCCCGGCAACCGGTGTACGGTCGAGATGCTCTGTACATCCGCACTGGTCCTGTTGCAGGATCGGGAGCGCCTGCCTCCCGGTGGAGGCGTACTGACGCCCGCTGTGGCGTTCGGCGACCTCCTGCTGGCCCGGCTCCAGCGGCGGGGAATGGTCTGGGAGATCGAAGACGTGGACTGATCCGGGCCGCGGATGAGGCTACCGTTCGCCATGTTCTTGTGGTTCCTACCAGCGCTGATCCTCTCTGCCGAAGCCCGGCCGCCGACCCTCGCAGAGATCCGTACGGCGATTGCGGAGTACCAGTCCGGTGCGGTCTACGCGCTCCCCGCGCTTGAGGCGGACCAGCTTGAGGCGCTACTGGATGGCGAGGTCGTTCGCTTCGTGGACAAACCGGCGGGTGGGATGGGGGTGCGCCGTGCAACCGGCCTCATGCTGACGGACGTGGCCCGGGCCCGGATGTGGCTGGCGTGTCAGGACGCCCATTTCACGGGAGACCCCTCGGTGCATGAACTGCGGCTTGCGCTTCGCCCTCCTGATGACGCCACGTGGTTCGGGCTCGTGGATGTTCCAGCGCCGTTCTCCGATCGACGCTGGGTCGTGCGGAGCTGGAACAACCATGCGCTGGCCGCGACCACAGCCGGCCGGGCCTGGGAGCATCCGTGGGAGAACGCCCCTGCGGATCCCAGGCGGCTCCGAGCCCGCGTCCTCGCGGGCGATGTGCCGGGTGTAACCGCCGAGATGTTCGACAACGCGGTGGAGACACCTGTCAATCACGGCGCCTTCCTCGCGGTGACCCTGCCGGGCGGCCAGACCCTGTTCGGGTACCACGCGACATTCGACCCGGGGGGCGGGCTGTCCGATTGGTTGGTTGCGCGCTGGGCACACGCCGGCCTCGAGAAGGGCTTCCGTCGCTATGAAGCGCGGGCGCGAGACGTCATTCCGAGCCATCATGGTGCGGGCCATGTGCCGGTGTATGGGGGAGATGGGCGGCCCGTCGCGCCGTAGGCGGCCCTTCCATGTCCCGGTCCTGATCGAGCAGGAGCACGTCCCAGGCCTCGTCGATGAGTCCCGTCGCGTC
>JAYYRS010000167.1:0-5786 GCA_036126975.1 Myxococcota bacterium | reverse complement strand
CAGCCCGCGCGGCCAGCTTGCTCGCATCTCCCAGCAGGGAGCGTTCCCACATCCCAACGGCCGCCCGGGTGAGATGCCGGTACGCCTTTACGGAATCTTCTCCGAGCCGGAAATGCTCGCCGATGGCCTCCGCCGCCATGGGGTTGAGAGACTCCCGCAGCTCGAGCGCGGCACCCAGACGGGCATGCAGGTCGCGCCTTCGCTCTCCGGGCAGGCCCCGGTACAGCACCTCTCCGACCTTGGGGTGGGAGAAATCCAGGAGCTGCTGGAGCCCTGCCCGGCGCTCCACGAGCAGGCCCTGATCGACGAGTCGTTCGATGTGGTCCAGCCCCTCTTCCACCCCAGGGTCTCCGCCTTCGACGCCGAGCGCATCGAGGAGCACATCCTCGTCCAGCTCCCGACCGCTGGCACTCAGCAGCTCCACGAGGTCCCGCTCCGCATCAGAGAGGTGTGCGAGCCGCTCCTCGACGAGCTTGCGCACGCCAGGGGGGATCTCCATGCCATGGGCAGCGATTTCCGTGGCCTCCTCGTCCGGCATCGGCACAGCGACGGTGTCGTCGTCCAGTACACCCTCATCGACGAGTGTTCCACGCTCCCGCAGGGTGCGGAGGAACTCCGTGGCGTAGAAGGGGTTGCCTCCCGTCTCGGCGTGGAGGCGGGTGCCCAGCGACCGCGCACGGCCGCCCGACTCCATCAAGGTTTCGATCAATTCGATCATCTCCGCGCGGGACAGCGGGCCGATGTCGATCCGGGTCGGCGCGATGCCCAGCTCCGTCCCGTCTCGCAGCGTCGCGAGCCCCGTGAGTGACCCACCCGTTCGTATCGTGCCCAGCAGCAACAGCGGTGCGCGGTCGCGGACGATCAACGTCCTGGCGAGGTATCCGATGAGGTCGACGACGGGTGGCGGCGCGTACTGGAGATCGTCGATTCCGACGATTACCGGTCCACTGTCGATCAGCAGGTCCAGGGCATCCCGAATGCCGTCGTACAGCTGATACCGAAGGTCGCCCGCGACCCGGCCGCGCTCCTGGGCGAACGCCCGGAGTGCACGGTTCAGCTCAGGCGGGACGCGCGGGCCGAGCTCTCCTCCGATCTGCTCTCCGATCTTGAGAAGGGCCTCGAACCCGCCTTCGCGGGCGCCCACGCGGGCCGTGTGGGCGGGGATTCCAATCAGCCGGGCTTGCTGGAGTGCAAAGCCGAACAATCGGGTGCGACCGATGCCCTCCGGGCCCTCGATCAGGAGCACGCCACCCTCCCCCCGCGTGAGCGCGGACACGGCATCGCGGGCGATGTCCACTGCATCGGCACGGCCCACCATCGGTGGCTCCCAGCGCGCGTCTCCACTCTCGTCGATGTCCTCGAGGTCCATGTCCTCGCGATGCAACTCCGAGAGCACCTCCTGGGCCGATTGGTAGCGATCACGAGGAGCCTTGCCGAGCAGGCGAAGACAGATGCTCTCCAGCAGCGGCGGGATCTCGATGTCGATGCGCGACGGGGCGGTGGGCTCCTGGTTCCGGTGGGCCTCGAGGTAGCCGGACATGTCCTTGGCCACGAAGGGCCGCCGACCGGTCAGCAGCGCGTAGAGGATCACACCGGCGCTGTAGAGGTCCGACCGGTGATCAATCGGAGCGCCGGTGATCTGTTCCGGGGAGGCGTAGGCCCACGTCCCGACGAGCGTGGTCGAGACGAAGGGATCCGCGTCCGGTCCAAGCTCCTTGACGATGCCGAAGTCCGTGAGCTTGGCGCGTCCCTCCGGCGTGATCAGCAGGTTGCTCGGCTTCAGATCTCGGTGGACGAGCCCACGCTTGTGGATGTACGCGAGGGCCTGCATCAGGTCGCTGAAGACCTGTTCCACCCGCCGCCAGCGTTCCTCGGGGGGGAGGCTGCGGTAGCGCCGGAGTTCCTGGTGGAGGTCACGGCCCTCCACGTACTCCATCGCGATGTAGGGGTGACCATGGAGGTCCCCATAGGCATCGACCCGGATCACGTTGTCATGCCGAAGGCGGGACAGCGCGCGGAACTCCCGACGGAATCGCGCCAGGCCTGTGTTCATCTTGTTCGAACGCAGCACCTTGAGCGCAACGCGTCCACCCGACGGGTCCCGCGCGAGGAGCACATGGGCCATGCCACCCGATGCCACAGGTTTCTCGAAGACGAAGGGACCCACGCGGTCGCCGGGGGCGATCTGCACGTCCCCCATCTCCACCATCAGGCTGTCGCGCGTGCCGGTCGTCAACAGAGAGCTGCCCCGGTCTGAATCTTACCCGACGTCGATGCGAATCGTTCTGGTTCAGCGGATCCCCGCTTGCCCGCCTGCAGGCCCCACCCCCGGTCCGCACATCGCGCATCCCGGTCCGACGTGGACCACTCCAGGCTCAGCGCCAGCGTGTCCGGAACTGCGGGGGCTCATCATTCTCGTGGGCAAGTACATCCCGAAGCGAAGCCAGTTCCTCCGCCAATGCCGGGTCGAGGCCGAGGCGCACTGCAAAGCGCAACGCGACGAGGCGCAGCAACCGCAGCCCTGGCTCGGCCGTGCGGTCAAGAGCCTCCCACACCGCATCCCCTGCACCGGGATCCGCGACCCGGACCAGGGCCGCTGCGGCCTCCGCCCCGATCGCTGCAGAGAACCCGGGATGTGGCGCTGGCATGCGTGCGAGGGCGTCCCATGCGGCCTCAGTCGCTGAAACCTCGTCCCTGCCGACCATGACGCGCGCGCGTAGGGCGAGCAGCCCGCCCGTAGGGTCCTCGATCCCCCCGGGGTCTTCCCCGCCAGATGGAGAGAGCACCCTGCCGGCGGCTTCCACTTCTCCGGCATCGCACAGGCCACGCGCAACCGAGACCGCCGCGAGCATCTCCGGCGCCGTATCGACCTTGCCCCGACCCTCCAGAACCTGCGCTGCCTTCCGCGCGAGGCGGCGCGCCTGCGAGAGATCGCCGAGCGATGCATGGGTGGTCGCGGCGATTCCCATGGCTCGGACCTGCGCGACCACCCGCGGCACCCTCCGGGCGACCTCCGCCGCCTCCCGAGAGAGCTCCGCCGCTGAGAGCAGCCGCCCATCCACGAGATGCAGCTCAGCAAGCGATACCAGTGCCCGCGCAAGATGCAGGGCGGGCCCACCACGACGAAGCCGCAGCGTGGCCTCCTCGAGCCGCTCCCGTGCCGCCACCAGGTCGCCGCGAACCGCCGCGACGAGTCCGCGTCCGAGCAGCGCTTCTCCTTCGAGGGCGACCGCGGCGGTCTCTCGCCCCATCGACTCGAGCGCATCGAACAGCACGGATGCACCGTCGATGTCTCCGCCGCTGAGACGGGCATGCGCGAGCGCCTGGGCGACGCGCGGCCACAAGGGATCTCCCTTCGGCAGTTCCCGCAACGCCTGCTCCAGTCCCTCCGCCGCCGCCGCCACTTCTCCTCGCGCAGCGCGGACGAGGCCGACACCTGAGCGCGCGCGGATCTCGCCGCTGGGGTCACCGGCTGCGCGAGCTGCCTCCAGGGCCCGCTGCCATGCGCCCAGTGCACCCGTCAGGTCACCACTCCGCTCCAGGACCTCTCCCTCCAGGCTGAAGAGCATCCGGCGACACTCGCGCAGCGTGTCGGGGTCGAGACCCGGCTCTGCCGAGGCCCGCGCGTCGAGCGCCTGCCGCAACAGCCGTCGCGCCTGATCCAGGCGTCCAGCCCGCAGCTTCCGGCGGGAGAGACGGATGAGCATCGGCCACGCCTCGCTGGTCAGACCTCCGGACAGCAGATGGATCGCCACGAGTTCATCCAGCGCGGACGCGCGACGCCGGGAGCGGCGAGACAGAGCGGTCGCGCACGACCGGTGCAGCGTGCTCCGCTCGTCTGCGTCGATCAGACTGTAGAGCAGGTCCCGTTGCCGGGGTTCGCCGAGCTCCACGAGCTCATGGATGCCTTCCACCACCTGCTTGAGATGGCCCTGATGGGAGAGCAGCTCGATGCACTGCTCGACGGTTCCGACATCGAGCTCGGAAACCTCGGCGAGCACATCTGCAGAGACCGCCATGTCGAGGACCACCATCGCATGGAGGACGCGCCGCTCCCAGGCGCCGAGATTGCCGAGGCGTTCGGCCTCCCGGCTGCGCACCCGCTCTGGTACTGGGAGGGGCTCGCTGCGGAGTGCGTCCAGCACGCAGTTCGTCCGCAGCGCCCCATCGGGCGTGCGCACCAACCACCCGGCGCGCACCAGCGCTTCGATCTGTTCGACGACTGCTCCGGGACGCCCGCTGAACTCTCCATGGAGGCGATGCCCGAGAGCGGCACCTGCCGCGCCCTCAACCCCCTGCTCCCGGACGAGCGCGACCAGCGAGCGACGGTCGAGTCCGGACAGATGCAGGGTTGTGGGCGTGCGGCCCGTCGACGCACCCGAGCAGAACGCACCGACCCCGCCGTCCAGCCTGGCCGTGCTGACAACGACCATCAGTGGCTCTCCTTCGATGACCATACGACCCCGGACCAGACCGGTGAGGAACTCAAGGTCCTCCCCGCCCACGCTGTCGAAGTCGTCAATGATGACCGTGGCCGGACCTCCTCGAAGTCGGGCTGCGAGCAATGGAGCCCCCCGCACCTCGGGCTCATCGGGCACCGCTGGCAGGCGCTCGGCGAGGCGCCCGATCGGCGCCTCCACGTCACCACTCACCGCCGCAACGAGCGCGCCTGCGGTACGAATCCGCTCCGACAACGCCCGCAGCAAGGTCGTCCTCCCCGAGCCGCGCTGCCCATGCAGCACCACCACCTCCCCCGTTCCCGAGAGGACCTTCTGGTGGGTCGCGAGCAGCTGGTCGAGCTCGGCATCCCGACCGAACAGGCGCGAATGGGACGCCGGCTCATCGGCCGCGAGGGCAGCGAGCACCTGCCGTGCCGACGCATAGCGCTGGTCGGGATCCTTGCGGAGCAACCGCAGACAGACACGCTCAAGCCTGCGGGGGATCCGGGGGTCATGCTCACTGGGGGGGACCGGATCCTCCGTGAGATGTCGCGCAAGATAGCCCGCGATGCTGTCCGCAACGATGGGCCGCGTCCCCGTGAGCATCCCGTACAGCACCGCGCCGAGGCTGTAGAGATCCGCCCTGGCATCCACCTCGTCGCCCGTGATCTGCTCCGGGGCCATGAAGGCGACGGTCCCGACCAGCTTGCCTGCCACGGTCAGCTGGGTCGTGAACTGCCCACCCGGCGCCTTGACCACGCCAAAGTCCGTGAGCTTCGCCCTGCCCTCACGGTCGACCAGCACGTTGCTTGGCTTCAGGTCACGATGGATGAGTCCCTGATCATGCACATACGCCAACGCCTCGCAGATCGCGACGAGAATCCTCTCCACACGTTCGAATCGGTCGACGGGGCTGTCTTCGGCCCACCGCTCGAGAAGCGTACCGAGATCCATTCCTTCGACGAGTTCCATCGCAAACCATGGGTAGTCCCCATGGCGGCCATGCTCGTGGACGGCGACGATACCGGCATGCCGCAGCCCCTCCAGCGCGAGGAACTCCCTCCGGAACCTCCGGTCCTCCTCCGTTCCCGCCTTCCCCGGGTGGAGGACCTTGAGCGCGACGATCCCATGTCCGGGGCTCGTGGCCCGATACACCGTCGCCATCCCTCCCACACCGAGCATCTCGCCCAGCAGGTACTGGCCGACCTGGTCCCCGGGAAGGGGCGGCGGGGTGAGCTGCGGCGGCATGGACCGGCAGTGTAGCAGCGCCGGGGGAGAGCTTCAGCACGCCGCCAGATCCGCCCGCGTCCCGCCGCATGATGCATCCGCTCGACCAAGCGAAACGTC
>JAYYRS010000166.1:0-6627 GCA_036126975.1 Myxococcota bacterium | reverse complement strand
TGGACTTCGAGCAGGCCATGGCGCGGGCGCGCACGGAGGACGTGTCGATCGTCCCCGAGATGGCCGAGACCGCCGCATCGGCACGGTAGCGCGTCGCGGACGCTCTCCGCTGATCGCCCCATCGTGCGTCCTGCTGGAGGGGCGGCGCGCACCGACCGGCGACCCCGGGACTGCCATCCCAGCGGGATCGCCGAGCACCACCCCGACCCGTGACTACGGGCCGGTGACCAGTGCCCAGGCCGCCTGGAGTTCCCCCATCGGGTCGAGCCGCTGTCCTGGCGTGTCGCGCGGGCTCTGCATCCGAAGCTCCCCGGGCTCCGCGCCGGCGGGAACCGATGTACGGAAGGGCGACGCCAGCGGATCCGAATACATCCCATAGCGGTGGTCGGTGAACCAGATGGTTCCATCGTCGAGCGTCTCGGCCGACAGGTAGCCTCCGCTGAACCACTGCAGGATCTGCCCCCGCTCGCTCTCCAGCGCAGCCTCGACCCGCGCCGAGGTGCCGCTCTCCACGATCCGGATCTCGGAACGCTCGGGCGCCCAGGGCACGAGGGTCGCGGCCGCGATGCGTCCATCCGCCGCCTTCGCGGTCCCATGCCGAAGCATGGGGAAGAAGAAGGAGACAGGTGTCCGCAGCTCGGTGGGTTCGAAGCCCTGACTGCGGAGCGAGTCCGCGAAGACGCGCTTCGCCTTCGCCGTCCATGCAAGCCCGAGACCGAGGTAGCCCACACCCCAGAGCAGGGCCGCCGCCGCCAACCGACGGGCCCACAATGGATCCGCCCGGCGCCGCAGCCCGTAGACGAGGGAGGCCAGCAGCGGCAGCGTATAGAGCGGGTCCAGGATGGCCACGGCGTCGATGGCGAACCGCCGGTCGGACAGCGGCGCGAGCAGCTGCGTGCCGTATGTGGTGTGGACATCGAGCAGCGGGTGGGTGACCAACGCCCAGAAGGCGAGGTGGATCCACGATGCCGGACGCCCCCGCCTGCCGAGTGCCGCCCAACCAGCCCACCCCACCGGCACTGCCAGCACCGGGAGGACGAGCAGGGAGTGGGTCCACGCCCGGTGGGTCAGCAGACCCTGCCAGTCATCGCCCATTCCGAGAAATATGTCGAAGTCGGGCATGAGCCCGCACAGCGCGCCGAATGCCACCGCACGGCGTCCATGGCGGCGCCAGCCTGCGAGACCGATGGCAGCACCGAGGGCCGCTTGCGTGATGGTGTCCATGCCCGACTACCCCGCCCGCACCTGGACACTGTCGTCCCGGGTGCGGATGCCGAATACGTGCCGGGGCTCCCATTCCGGGGGCCGGATCCGCCGCACGGAGAGCCCGAGTATCCAGTTCAGGAAGCGATTCTCGTTCCGCACCCACACCGGATACGCCACCGGCTCCGCCCCAGCCGCGCTCTTGATCTCCAAGGCCGTGCGTCCCAGCTCGAGCACGGGGACGGCAGCGGACATCGCCCGCTCGACCAGGTCATAGAGGATGTTCTGGTAGATCCGCAAGGTCCGGTTCGCCTGCGGCTCCAGCCCGATCAGCAGTCCTTCGAGCGCATCGCGCCGGACCGCAAAGGCCACGAACCCGACCAGACGACCCGCGTGCCGGTACGCCACGACCATCAGGCCCTTGCCCAGCGAACGCTTGAGGGCTGCAAGCGTAGCGGCCCGGGGCGGGGTCAGAACGACATCGGCGCGTTGAAGGACCGAATCCAGCAGCGCGTCGAGCCTCGCGGCATGCTCCCGGATCTGCTGCGCGCCGAGTTCTTCCCGCTGGAGCGACGCCCCACGCGCTCGCGCAGCCCGGGCTCGCTGGCGGTATTTCTTCCGCATCGCACCGACGTAGCCATCCCAGCCTCGCCAGGCGGGGTCGATCGACATCCGCATCGTCGGCTGCGCCGTGTCCACGCGGTGGTATCCATGCACCTCGAGGGCGGCCCCCTCGGCGGGCAGGTCCGGCCCTTTCACCACCTCGAGCGCGACGCGCCGGGCGCAGTGACGGCGGACCTTCCCCAGCATCGCGTGCAGCGTTGCACCGGGCTCGACCCGCGAGCCATCACAGGTGAAGCCCCGGGCGTCCGCATGGAGCCAGTGACCACAGAGCAGCAGGTGGGGACGGCCCCCGGGCACCCCGGTGAGCGCCAGGAACACCCGCGTCAGCCAGTGTGCGTCCGCGACGAACCGGCCCGTGCGCGAAGGCTCGAACGGCACGAGATGGAATACCCCGGCCGCCACCAGCTCCCCATCCAGCCATGCGAGGCCGCAGACGATGTGTGCACCGGCGAGCGGCGCGCCCACGAGCGCACCGAGACCGCGCCGCTGCAAGAGCGGACCGGCATGCTCGACGCATGCATCCCACGCGCGGGGCAGCCGGCCCGGGTCGTCGACCAGCTCGATTCGCAGCCTCCGGCTCATGCTGGGCCGCCGGGAGGCCAGCCGAGTGCCGCGGTCATGAGCAGCCACGCCCCCGCGCCCGCCAGCAGCACCCCGCTCATCCTCCGCGCCCATGCAAGGGCGGTCCCCGACAGGTGCCGATGGAGGGTACTCGCCGCCGCTGCCTTGGCCAGATCGGTCGCCAGGATGGTGATCACCATGCCAGCGAAGAAGGGCATCAGCGTGCCCAGCGCGAGATCCGCCCTGGCGCCCAGGCCACCGAGCGCGCCGATCCAGAAGGTGAATACGAATGGATTGAAGAAGTTGACGGCGAATCCGGCCGCAAACCGGCGGCCGGGCAGGGACCGTCGCGCCACGGGCGCAACCGGACCGCCAGCGCGCGCCGCCATGACCACGCCAAACACCAGCAGGATGAGACCTCCGGCCAGTTCGAGTGACCACTGGCCCCACGGCTGTGTAAGGAGCGGTCCCACACCCGCCCTGCACATGCCGATGGCCACCACGTCCGAAACGGCGATTCCCAGTGCCACCTGCGCCCCCGCGAGGAAGCCGGACTCCAGGCTCGCGGCCAGAAGCGTGAAGAGCACGGGCCCGACGAAGAACGCAGGCACGAGCCCCATCAACAGGCCTTCGGCGAACAGGCGCATGGTCTCCCGAGGACGAAAGGCATCCCGACAGGGGGATAGCCCGGTCCATGGGCCATCGTCGGCACTCGGGCGTCTCGCGCAGCGACGCTCCGGTCCACTCCATCGCCCGGCATGGGTCCCTGGACAGCCTGTGGACCGGCGGAGCGAACCATCCGGGCGACACCGGACAGCCCCCCAACGCCTGACGGTTACACTCGCGCCCGACCCGGAGCCGACCTGGATACCCCGCGCGACACCCGACCCCACTGGATAATCCGTATCATTGTAGGGATATACCTCGCTTATCACGGATATTCGGTGATCGGATCTCTCGCGAGGGAACGGGACTGGGGCGCCGACATGCGCATGAGGACCCGGACCTACGAGCGCGCCCTCGGGATCCACCAGAACTGGTCGATGTTCGCCCCCAACGCGCCGCGCTCGAGCGTCTGGATGGCGGCAGAGGCCGAGACCGCCCGGAACGAGACGGTGGTGTTGCGGCCCCCGCTCGGGCGGCTCCTGCCCGGCCCGGTCGAGTGGCACTACCGACGACTCGGCAAGCTCGAGCGGCTCGGCGTGAAGAAGTCGCACAGCGACATCCGCCGTGCACTGACCCGCACGTGGTGCCGGCGGATGCACGACGATGGAACCCCCATCACGGCGGTCCGCATCCTCCAGTACTGGCAGCCCACCCCCACCATGTCGCAGCGCCGTCGGGGCAGGAAGCCCGACGTCAAGCACAAGGTTCGACAGGAGCTGAAATGCCGGCTCTGAAGGCGATTCGAACCGCCCATCGCGCATGGTCGGACTATTGGTTCGCGGGCGTGGATGCCCGCTCGGTGGGACTGATGCGCCTCACGCTTGGCGCATTGCTGGTGTGGAGCCACCTCGCCTACTGGCCCGAGCTCACCGAGCTGATCGGACCCGAATCGCTCGTCGCCGCTCGAAACGCCGGCAGTGGGCTCGACCTCGAGCGGCTTGCGCTGTACGAACTCGCCGATACCGTCGAGGGCGTCCGGATCCTCCACGCGGCATTCACGCTCCCGCTCCTCGCCTTCGCTGCGGGTTTCGGCGGTCGGCTGATGGGGCTCGCGGCTCTCGCGGTGCTGGTGTCGCTGCACCACACGAACCCCTGGATGCAGAATGGCGGTGACCGGATCCTTCGCGTCTGGACGCTCTCCCTGTTGATCGTCCCTTGCACGAGGGCGTTCTCGATCGATGCATGGATTCGTACGAGGCGCGGCAAGCCCCGCATCCCCACGGTGCCCGTGACCGCGCATCGGATGATCCAGCTCCAGACCATCATCCTCTATGGGATGTCCGGACTCGACAAGCTCGAAGGCAGCACATGGCGGAGCGGCTCCGCGGTCTACTACTCGATGTCAAACCTCAACTTCAACCGGTTCCCAGGCCTGCTTGATCCGATCCTGGCGTGGCGACCCGCACAGATCGCGATGCAGTTCCAGACATGGGTCACGCTGGCCTGGGAGCTTTCCTTCCCGGTGCTCATCCTGTTCTGGCCCACCCGCATGCTCGCGCTTGCTGTCGGCGTCCTCGTGCACACCGGAATCGGAGCGTTCGTCATGGTGGGCAGCTTCAGCCTGGCCATCCTGTGGACCTACCTCGCCTTCCTGGATCCGGACCGGCTCGGCGCTTGGGCGAGTCGCATGGCGACCCGCATTCGCGGACGCGCCGCGGCCAGACGCTCGGCATGACGCCCGCCCGTCGTGCCACCGACGCCGAGGCGTTCAGATCGCAGCGGAGGACCGCTTCCCGGCCAGCCAGGCGTGGGCCCTGCGGTACCACGACCGCGCGATGTCCGGCCGCAGCAGCACAGGGTAGCCCGCCACGGCGACAAAGCTGAACGTGCCGACGTGCATCAGGGCCATGATCCCCAGGTGGAAGCCGAATCCTGCGACCAGGACCCAGGGATTGGTCCGACGGACCAGCACCAGGATCGGGAAGAATGCCTCGAATGCGATGGTCGAGATCCCCATCGCGAGCGTGATCCACAGATGCTGGCTGAGCCATGCGCCCAGCGCCGTGTGGCCGAAGTGCAGGTCCACGAGGTGGTACGCAAGCGCAGTGCCATCAAACCAGTGGGGTTCGTCGAGCATCTTGAGCCAGCCAGTGGACCCATAGATGGCCATGAAGACGATGAGCATCACCCACCGACCAAACGGGGAGCGCCATTTCTTCGTCAGGTTCCGCTCGCCGAGCGGACTGAGCAGCAACGCCATCGTCTCCCATACAAGGAGCCGGTCGTAGGCCTTCGTGTTGAGGGCTTCATGCGACGCCAGCGTGTACGCGCCTGCCAGGAAGACCAGCGCGCCGGGCTTCGTCCAGCGGCCGCCCAGTGCGACCATCAGGAGGCCCATCATGCCGAGCGTCCAGAGCGCGTAGCCGGCGGGCGCATCAATCACGACGTAGTCGGCGACGGCCATGAAGCCACGAGTGAAGACCATGTCCTGGGCGGCATAGGAGTCCGGGATGTACCGGACGCGCGGCGCATGGGTGAGCAGGGCCGCCAGCAGCCAGAGCCAACGCACGCCCTCCCAGCCGCCCGCCCACTCGGGTTCCCAGGCCCGGTGCCAGAACGCCCGGATGCCAGCCAGCACCTCACTCATCCACGATGCTCCAATCCGCGAGCCGGAAGCCCTGGGGCCCGGATGGCGGGGGGTCTCCGCATCGATGGTCGTGCAGCAGCTTGTAGCGGACCCACCTGTCCCGCGGCTGCGCGAGCTGCCCACGGGTCTTCCGCCACTTCACCTCGATGAACCGGACCCGGTCGGGCACGGGGGCGGCATCGTCCGCGGTCATGCGCGCGCAGAATGCCGCGCCCAGCGTCCGCATCTTTACGCTGCTGTTGCGGAAGCTCGTCCTGTCCCAGCGGAAGCCCGATTCCCAGCGGGTCGGGAAGTAGTCCATGCCGTCGACCGGGTGCCATGCTCCGCCCGACTGGAACTCGATGTCGACCGCCTTCTGCCATCGGTTCCGCGGCGTGAACATGCTCCAGTTGCTCATCCAGTGGACCCAGGGGTAGGCGTCCAGCCAGACCGCCCCGAAGTCGTCCTTGCACTTCAGGAAGGCCGAGAAGAACAGCGACCCGAGCGCAATGCAGAACACGAGGGCCGGCGCGCGGAGCCATCCGGGCGTGGTCCGGGCGTCTCGCTCAGGAACAAGATCGGGTCTGGCATCGGACATGGCGCCGCCAGCGTAACCCCGGCACCTCCGCTCCGTCGGGCGCAGCGGTCCATCCGGGGCACCATTGCCGGACCGCTCGACCCGACGCTACGCTGGCGCTGCATAGGAGATCCCATGCACGCCGCCCTGCTCGCGACCTTCCTGTCCCTGCCTGCGGGAGCAGCGACTGCATCCAAGGACGCGCCCGCCCCCGAGGTCATGGGTCTCTCCATCGACAACCGGCCGCTCCGGCTCTCCGAATTCAAGGGCGAGGTGGTCGTGCTCTCGTTCTGGGCGACCTGGTGTCCTCCCTGCCTCGAGGACCTTGACGCGCTCGCCCGGGAGGACGCTGCCCTCCGCGCCGAGGGCATCCGGATCCTGGCGGTCAATGTCGACCAGCAACATGAGCGCGACGCCGTCGGCGCACTGG
>JAYYRS010000165.1:0-4805 GCA_036126975.1 Myxococcota bacterium | reverse complement strand
AGGAGCACGAGTGCGAGGTACCCCGATGCCGCCGCGGCGATGAATCCCACCAACAGGGGGCCGACCGCGACGTGGGCGGGCTCCATGTCCCGGGCCTTGAGGAGGAACGCACCCGAGATTGCAGGGATGCTCAACAGGAAGGAATACCGGGCCGCGAATTCGCGCTTGAAGCCAAGGAGGAGCCCCGCTGCGATGGTGCTGCCCGAGCGAGAAACCCCCGGCGTGATGGCGATCCCCTGGGCGATGCCGACCATGACAGCCTGCCACCATCTCGTCGAGTCTTCCGTGGCATCGCCCTGGCGAATGTACCGGGTCGCGAAGAGCACGAAGCCTGTGACCGCGAAGGCAACGCCCACGCTGACGGGATTGGCAAAGAGCTGTTCGAAGACGTCCTGGAACACCAGACCGATGGCTGCGGTCGGGATGGAACCAATCGTCATCAACATCAGGAGCCGCACCCCGGTCCGTTGCAACAAGGGCCCCTCACCTCCCAGGATGTCGCGCGGAATGCCGAGCAGCTCGTCCCGATACACGAAGAGCACGGGCACCAGGGTTCCGAGATGCAGGACGAGGTCGAAGGCGACATGGTCTCCGACGGGGGGCAACCATTGCTGGAAGAGCACGAGGTGTCCGGAGCTCGACACAGGGAGGAACTCCGTGACGCCCTGAACCACCCCGAGGACCGCCGCTGCGACGTGTTCGTTCACCGTGCCTCCGCTCCGCCGCCGTCGCGACGCTCCGACTCAGCCAGCCGCCTGGGACCGTAGCCACGCAACCAGCGCCGCGAGTTCGGCATCGGCCAGTGCATCGTACGGCATCATGGGGGTACCCGGCCGACCTGCGCGAATCGTTGCCACCACCTGTTCGTCGGACCGCTCTGCCCAATACGACGCCTGGGTCAGGTCGGTCGGACGGGGCCGGAGAGCCGCCGCGGCGGGCCCCTGCCCGTCTGCCTTCTCCCCATGGCACGCCACGCAGTTCTGCCGATATGCCGCTGCTCCATCTGCGTCAGCGGCGGCCGCCGACCCGACGACGCTGCTCACCACGGACAGGACGCAGAGCGCGAGGTTCCACCGCATGGACATGGACACGAGACCTGCCTCCGAACTGTGCGAAAGGGTACCCGCAGGACGCATGTGGGGCAATGCACGGACACGTCAGCCGGGCTGTGAGGGCGACGGTTCCGCGCGGGAGGCCTCGGTGTCCTGACCGGGCGACCCTGGCGGTGCCTTGTCCGCCGGGCGCTCG
Source organism: Myxococcota bacterium (assembly GCA_036126975.1). Taxonomy (GTDB): domain Bacteria; phylum Myxococcota_A; class UBA796; order UBA796; family UBA2385; genus JAYYRS01. The sequence continues at coordinate 3,557 of JAYYRS010000165.1, read as the reverse complement.
GGTGGGGTCTGCAGCGTGGGGGGCTTCTTGCCGGGATGCTGCCCCGTCTCGGGGTCGAGCCTCCCCAACCACAGCAGGATGTCTCGCGCGTCCTCGTAGCCCATCGCCGCTCCGTATCCGGGCATGTCTCCGCGCCCGACCAGGACCGACATGATCTCCTCGGAGGACGGTTTGGGACCGAACCGTCCCGCGAGCGCGGGCGCCGCGCCTCGCATCACGGCTGAGGCCGGCCCATCGCCGAGGCCCTTCGTGCCATGGCAACCCTGGCAGTGCGCCCGGTACAGGCGCTCCCCCCGCACCTCGGGTGGCTTGAGTTTCGTGGGCACGCCCGCGACGGCGACACCGAGCAGCAGAACTGCGACCATGGCCGGCCCGTATCGAACTCCGCGGGTTCGGCAACGGGTCCACTCCGGATCCGCCGCTGCGGGGCCACAGTCGCGGCGCTGGAAGTCCAGGACTTCGCCACCCAAAGCAAACGAACCCGGAGCGCGAGGCTCCGGGTCCGAAGTGGCGGGACCGACGGGACTCGAACCCGCGGCCTCCGGCGTGACAGGCCGGCGTTCTAACCAACTGAACTACGATCCCACATGCTTTCAAGGCGTCCCGAGGGACAATCTGGGTGGGCGGAACAGGGCTCGAACCTGCGACCCGCGGTGTGTAAAACCGCTGCTCTCCCAGCTGAGCTATCCGCCCCCAACTTGGAATGGTCGATGACCAACCCCGGAAGCGATTCGCTCCTATGAAGGAGCCCGGAACCCGTCAAGAGGATCAGGTCGCTTTTTCTGCGCCGGTGGGCGGGCACCCGTCATCGACGGCTGAAACCCACGGTCCGTCCTGACGCCGCCGCAAAACCCACCCGATCCGACGGCCATCGCAACGCGCGCTCGAGCACGGCATCCATGTGTCCAACGAGCTCGACCCGGACCGCATCACGGATGTCTGGGGGCACGTCGGCCAGGTCCTTCTCGTTCAGGCAGGGCAGCAATACGGTCGGCACCCCCTTCCGATGCGCCGCCAGGACCTTCTCCTTGACCCCGCCGACCGGGAGGGCGCGCCCACGGAGGCTGACCTCCCCGGTCATCGCCACGTCCCGCCGAACCGGCACCTCGGTCAGTGCACTTGTCATTGCGGTGACCATGGCCGTACCGGCGGACGGCCCGTCCGCATGGGCAGAGTGCCCCGGGTAGTGCACGTGGATGTCCACCCGTGTGTGGAAGCCCTTCTCCAGTCCCAGCGCCTCCGCCCTCGAGCGGATGTAGCTCAGCCCCGCCTGCGCTGACTCCCGCAGGGTTTCGCCGAGCCGGCCTGTGAGCAGCAGGCGTCCCGAGCCAGGAACCACTGCGACCTCGATCTCGAGAACCACCCCGCCTGTGGATGACACCGCGAGCCCCTGCACAACCCCGACGGCATCCTCATCTTCCAGCCGCGGTTCGGTGAACGGCGGCACGCCGAGCAGCGTCGGCAACGCATCTCGCGTCACACGAAGGCGCGTCTCCGGCCCCGTGTCGACAACACGCCGTGCCACCTTCCTGCAGACACGTGCGATCTCCCGCTCGAGCCCGCGCACCCCTGCCTCCCGCGTGTACTCCCGCGCGAGCCGTTCCACCGCCTGGCGGGTCAGCATCAGGTTCTCGCGGGAGATGCCGTTGGCCTCCAGCTGCTTCGGCATGAGGTACTTCCGCGCGATCGCCAGCTTTTCCGCCTCGGTGGACCCGGGCAGCCGAATGATCTCTAGGCGGTCTCGGAGAGGCCCGGGAATGCCCGAGAGGTCGTTGGCGGTGCAGATGAACATGACCTTGGAGAGGTCGTAGTCCAGGTCGAGGTAGTGGTCATTGAACGAACCGTTCTGCTCGGGATCGAGCACCTCGAGGAGCGCAGCCGAGGGGTCTCCCCGGAAATCCGAGGACATCTTGTCCACCTCATCGAGGAGGAAGACCGGATTGGACGTCTCGGCCTTCCGCATTCCCTGGATGACCTTGCCTGGCAGCGCGCCGATGTAGGTGCGCCGATGGCCGCGGATCTCCGCTTCGTCCCGGACCCCGCCGAGCGCCTGGCGCACGAAGCTTCGCCCGGTAGACCGGGCCACCGACCGGGCAAGGGACGTCTTCCCAACGCCGGGCGGCCCGACGAGACAGAGCACCGGGCCCTGTTGCTTCTCGACCAGTCGGGCGACTGCGAGATGTTCGAGGATGCGTTCCTTCACCTTCTCCAGACCGAAGTGGTCCGCATCCAGGACTGCCTGCGCAGCATCGAGGTCGAGCTTCTCCTCGGCGTACCGTTCCCAAGGCAGGCTCAGCACGGTGTCGACGTAGTTCCGTACGACCGTGGCCTCGGCACTCATGGGGCTCATCTGACGAAGCTTCCGGAGCTCTCTTGTCAGACGCGTCCGGGCCTCCGCAGACAGTGGCTCCGACGCCGTCCGGCGCTCCAGGTCAGCAATCTCACCCTTCAGATCGTCCTTCTCGCCGAGCTCCTTCTGGATCGCCTGCATCTGCTCGTTGAGGTAGTACTCCTTCTGGGAGCGCTCCATCTGCTTCTGCACCCGCGACTTGATCTTCCGCTCGACCTGGAGGATGTCGTTCTCTCCCTGCAGAAACGCCAGCACGCGGTCGAGTCGCTTGACCGGATCGGCCTCCTCAAGCAGGTCCTGCCGTGCCTCCAGCTTGAACTCCAGGTGCGCCACCAGCGTGTCCGCAAGACGCGCGGCGTCCTCGATCGCGGCTACACTGAGCAGCATCTCGGGCGGGACCGACTTGTTCAGTTTCACGTACTGTTCGAATCCCTGCTTGACGGCCCGCAGGAGCGCCTCGAGCTCGTGGTCGGGGTCGGGGATGGGCGCTTCGACGGTCTCGAGCTCGACACGCACATGGTCCGATCCGGTGAGAAGGCCCCTGACCCGCGCCCGCTGGCGCCCCTCGACAAGCACCTTCAGGTTCCCGTCTGGAAGGGACACGAGCTGGACCAACCGTGCCAGGCAGCCGACCTCGTACAGCTCATCCGCGCCCGGCTCCGCCATGTCAGCTTCACGCTGGGTCACGAGAAAGATTTCCCGATCGCCAGACTCGGCGGCTCGGAGCGCCGCCTTCGAGGCGGCCCGGCCGACGATCAGCGGGACGACCATGTGCGGAAAGAGCACAAGGTCCCGCAGCGGGACCAGCGGAACGCCCGTAGTGCGTTCGAGACCCTGCGTGGTGCGGTCATTGAACAGCACGGACCTTCCTCAGGCGCTCGCGGGCCTCAGGCCCACTCCGCCTCGTTCTCGTAGACGAGTATCGGGTCCTTCTTCCGGTCCACGACCTCTTCCGAGATGATGCACTCGCGGATGTTGTCGCGACTGGGGAGTTCGTACATCACGTCGAGCATGATCTCTTCCATGATTGCGCGGAGCCCGCGCGCACCGGTCTTGCGGGAGATGGCTTCCTTCGCAATCGCGAGAAGGGCGCCGTCGGTGAACTTCAGCGCCACATCCTCCATCTCGAACAGCTTCTGGTACTGCTTCACCAGCGCATTCCGCGGCTCTGTCAGGACGCGGACGAGCGCATCGGCATCCAGTTCAT
>JAYYRS010000164.1:0-3793 GCA_036126975.1 Myxococcota bacterium | reverse complement strand
TGCCGAGACCCATTTCCGGAAGGTCTTCACCTTTGGCGGCCTCCCGATGTGCGCACTTCCGCCTGCGCTCCGGACGAACAAGGACCTGCTGAGCCGGTACATGGGGGAGTTCCGGGATCTCGACACGGCCTGTTCAATCCGGTCCGAAGGCGACGACACGCCGCCGGGACGGGTGCCGGAGGCAGGTTCCTGGCTCCAGCAGCCGAAGTCCCGGGCAGTCTTCTTCGACAAGCACGAGGGGCGAGCCCGCTTCTCCTGGCAGGATCGGAAGCAGCTTGATCTGAAAGGCAAGCCGGAAGCATGCCGTCGCTGTGACCTCGTGGACATGTGCGAAGGGGTATGGAGGGGGTACCTGGACATCTGGGGCGAGCAGGACTGCAAGCCGATCCGGCTGGGAGATACGGCGCTGGGTCGGTAGCCGGAACCCGGCTGCAAGAAACAGGGTGGCTCGTTCGTTGGTCCGGATGCACCGCCAACAGGAGCGCTCATGGCCAGTTCCCTGCTCCGCTACGAGGACATCGCGCCGCGCGCGTGGGAACACCCCGCAGACCGGGCAGCCCTGGAGGCGCTGCGTTCGGTCCCAGGCTTCGACCGCGTTGTTGCGAGCACCCTCGGCCGTCTCAACGAATGGACGATGCGCAAGCGGATGCTCGGAGATGCCGTCGAGGTCACCCCCGACGCCCATCCGCGCATCTGGCAGACCTATCAGGACGTCCTCTGGGCACTGGATGCACCGGAGACGTGGCCGCTCTACACGAGGCCCATGGGGGGCATGAACGCCGCTGCGGTCGGCATGGACGAACCCTTCATCGTGATCGCCTCCGAGGGGGAGGCACGGCTTTCCCGGGATGACCTCAAGGTCGTGTTGGCACACGAGGTCGCGCACATCCTCTCCGGCCACATCCTCTACAAGTCGATGCTGCGGGCGGCCATTGCCCTGGGATGGGCGGCCGTCGCCGTGCCCGCAAGTCTTGCAGTGGCGGGCGGGGTGTACCTCGCACTCACCGAGTGGGACCGGAAGTCGGAGCTGTCCGCCGACCGCGCGAGCGCGCTGGTCATGGGGGGAGCAGAGCCCGTGGTCGCGACGCTGCGCAAGGTGGCCGCGGCGCACGACAGCGCATGGATCCATGAAACCCCCCTCCCACCCGGCATTGACGCAGCCGTCAGGCGGGCCCTCCAGGGTGTTGGGCGGGCCGTCTCGCGTCACCCACCCGCTTCCCGTCGCATCACGGCGCTGCGCGATTGGGTTGCCGGTGAAGAATGGGCGGCCCTCCGGCGAGGGGAGTACCCGCGCAGGAGCGACCGACGGATCGTCGAGCTGGCGGTCCCGGAACGTCCGATGGAGTCGCTGCGAGCCGGCTTCGCGGAGGCCGTGAAACCCAACACGCGACACTTCTCTGGGGAACCCTGAGCTGGGCAGTTCGCGGCCACGTTGACGACGCTCCCCGCTCGGGTATGGGGCGGCGTAGGAGGCGAAATGAACGGTGACACCAACGTGCTCGGCGGACCCCTCGCCTCCTGCTCGACCGACCCCATGACGGGCTGGACGCGAGACGGCTGCTGTCGGACCGACCACAACGACCGTGGCAGCCACACGGTGTGCGCGCAGATGACCGCGGGATTCCTGGAGTTCTCTGTCGCGCAGGGCAACGACCTCGTCACACCGGTCCCGCAGTACCAGTTCCCCGGGTTGAAGCCGGGGGACCGATGGTGTTTGTGCGCGAGCCGGTGGCTGGACGCCTACAAGGCCGGCAAGGCGCCCCTGGTGGTGCTGGAGTCGACCAACGCGAAGGCGTTGCGGACCGTACCGCTGGAGGCCCTGCTGGAACGGGCCATCTCCGTGGCGGCTGACGCCTGAGAGCAGGCCGGTACGCAGCAGGAGAACCCGCGGAGCAGACGAGCCGAGCGCACCGCTCGGTCAGTCGGCGGATGTCCAGTCCTTGACGGCGTCCATGAAGGCGCCGCCGTACCTCCGCATCCGCTCCTTGCCCATTCCGTGGACCTCGAGCATCGTGCGGCGCGTCGTGGGCCGCCGGGCTGCCATGTCCTCCAGGGTCTTGTTGGGGGCGATCACGTAGGCGGGGACGTCATCGGCGCGCGCGAGCTGCCGCCGAACGCTCTTCAGCTCGGCGAGGAGGTCCGCATTGGCGGGTCCGGTCGCTTCCGCGGAGGGGCGGCGTCGGGCAAGACGCTCGTTGTGCGGGAATCGCATCGAGAATGACTCGGCCTGCTGGCGCATCACCTGTCGTCCCAGATCACTCAGACCATATTCCTGCAGGGTCATCTCGCGTCCAGCGACCATGCGCTCGACATGATCGACCTCCAGGGCTCCGGCCTCTGCGAGTGCCTTGATCAGGGACTCGACTTCCCCGACGGACCAGGACCGGAGGATGCCGTGGGTGCTCAGCCGGTCGAACTGGAATGCGAGAACGGACTTGTCCCGGCTCCCGGTCGCAGTCCGTGCGATGAGCTTCGCGGTGAAGGGACGCTGCATCCGGGCGACGGTGGCAAGGAGCTTCCGGACGACCAGTTCCTGGTCAGGTCCGAGGGGAGATGGCCCGTGCACCACGGCGCGCCCTTCCCGGCAACCGTCACACGTCCCGCACCGGTCCCATGGGGCCTTCTGGCCGAAATATTCAAGCAGGTAGCGCCGTCGGCAGGGCGCGCGGGCGTAGTCCACCATCTGGGAGAGCCGGGCGTATTCGCGCATGCGTCGGGCGCGCATGGCGCCCTCGTCGAGTCGAAGGGGCCTTTCGGGGTGCATCAGCTGGACACCACCGGCCCGCGCGGGCGGACGGAATGCGATGTAGCCGCGGTCCTCCAGTCCGTGGAGCGCGGCCGTCAGCTGATCCCGTTCCAGTGACAGGTCCCGGGCCATCCGTGCCGGAGGAACCTCGATGTGATCTCCGCCTTCATCCTTGATCTGCCGGAGTACCCATGCGAACACCGCTCCTCGCTGTCCGGCCGGCGGTTTGACCGGCCTGTCGCGACGCAGGCTGATCACGGCGTCTCGTTCCGCGGGCGCGATGCGCCGGATCGCGCCCTCTCTCTGCAGCACGTAGATGCAGCTCGAGACGGTGCGCTCATTGATCTCGGAGTCTCCGATCTCCCCTGCGATCTCTCCCAGCGTCGCCCACACAGGATTGGACTGCCGGTCAAGCAACGCGGCATACACCGCGCGGACCTGCGCGGCGGGCGGGTGGGACATGCGGATGAAGAATTCCTGTGTCCGCCGATCGGAGTCTCGGAACAGAAGGGTCACCCGGGAGGGTCGACCGTCTCGCCCGGCGCGGCCGACCTCCTGGTAGTAGGCCTCCACCGTACCGGGGATGTCGTGATGGACGATGGTCCGGATGTCTGCCTTGTCGACCCCCATGCCGAAGGCATTGGTCGCCACCACGACCGGCACGCGCCCGCCCATGAAGTCCTCCTGCACCATGATGCGTGCGGAGTGGTCCATGCCTGCGTGGTACATGCCGACGGGAAGACCTGCGGCGCGGAGGTGCTGTGTCACCTTCTCGACGTTCTTTCGGGTGGCGCAGTAGACGAGCGTGGGTCCGGGGAGAGCGATGTCGGCAATGATGCGGAGCTTGTCGTCACCCCTGTCCACCTCGATGACCTCCATTGCGAGGTTCGTCCTGTCGAAGCCCTGGATGAACCGGCGCGCCTCTGACAGTCCCAGGACCCTGGCGATGTCGTCCTGGACCTCAGGTGTGGCGGTTGCGGTGAGCGCAACGGTGGTCGGATGCCCAAGGGCAGCGCGCACCTTTCCAAGGCGCAGGTAGTCGGGGCG
>JAYYRS010000163.1:0-8726 GCA_036126975.1 Myxococcota bacterium | reverse complement strand
GTCCCTCCAGCGCCGCCGCCGCGGCGCGGACATCGGAAGGAACGTCCCTGTCGCGACCCTGCGAATCGACCACCACGACCATCGAGCTCGCCTCCGCAACGAACGCATCCGTCGACGCATCGAAGACCAGGAATCGCAGGCGGATCGTTCGCTGCCCGATCTCGTCACACTGCGGCCGCACAAGCAGTCTCTCCCCCGACCGCATGGTGCGGAGGAACTTCACCCGCAGGTCCCAGACCCGGAACGGGTGGTCCGAAGCCGGCGCGCCGAGACAAGACCAGTAGGCCGACCGCGAGCGCTGGAGAAGCGCCACCAGGGGGGCCGCGTTCATGCGTCCGTCGGGACCGCAATCCTGCACACCGACCGTATGCATCGTCTCTCCAGGCCAGGCTGGCATGCGCACCTCTCCTCTTCCCCTATCGTCTGTGCTCCTGTACTTCCCCTCGCACCCTCATGCACCGACCGCCGCCATTGCGGCGGCCCGTTGGCCCTCGGCGTCGGCCCCCTCCCATGCAGCCGACCATGCGGCGCGCAGACCGCGCCCGACCAGAGGCCCGCCCGGCACACCGGCATCGATGAGCTGCCGGCCGTCGATTCCAAGCGTCACATGCCGGCCCTCCTCGAGCCACCAACGCAGAAGGGTCGGGTCGTCCCGTTCCGCACAGACGAACACCGCCAGCTGCGTGGTCGGATCGAGTTCCCGGAAGACGTGACCAGCGACACCCCGCCTCGCACCGTCCAGTGCGCGTCCGGCAGACACCGCTTCGTCCAGACCCGACCGGAACCGTCGCTGGGCCGCCCGCCCGCCCGGCACCATGCAAACGCTGCGAGCACGGACCGCGGGGTCGACCCGGGCCACGAGGACCATCCATCGCAGTGCCGTGCAGTCAATCTGTAGATCGGGCGCCCAGACCGCGGCTTCGGCGCATGTCCGCCTCGCCCGTTCCAACCGGCGCATCTCGATCGCCTCGCTCCGGAACAGGGGAGGGTGCCATCCCGACGCGAGCCCCCACTCCGCCACCGCCCGCAGAGACGCCAGGACCGCGGTCTCTCGCAGCAGCCGGTCGAGTTCGGCCCCCAGCCGTTCGAGTCCGAGCGCAGCGAGGGCACCGCCCGTGACGGCGGCCTCCAGCCATGCTGCGGTCCGCTCCGCAAGGCGGAATCCGAACCGTCCGGCAAATCTCGCTGCCCGGAACGCCCGGGTCGGATCGTCCGCGAACGAATCGGGATGCAGGACCCGAAGCAAGCCCGCCTCCAGGTCTTGCCCACCGCCCATGGGGTCAAGCAGCGTTCCCGCTGCGTCTCCCGTCAATCGGATGGCCATCGCATTGATCGTGAAGTCGCGTCGCATGAGGTCCTTCCGGACGTCGGCAGACGCGACGACCGGAAGCCCTCCGGGCACGGGGTAGCGCTCGCTGCGGGCCGCGGCGATGTCGAGCGCCGCACCGCCGCCGCCGGGCGTCCACTTCGCGGTGCCGAATGTCCCATGCGGGATGACCGTGCCGCCATGAACGGAACGCACCGCCGCTGCGAGCGCCACCGCGTCTCCCTCGACCATCAGATCCACATCCTCCACGGGGCGGTCCAGCAAGAGGTCCCGGACAGCGCCCCCGACGAGCCACAGCGGCTCGCCCCGTGCAGCAGCGACCTCGGCCACCGCGCGCACCCGCCACCAATCGTCACCCACCGCCGCCACCACGCGTGCCAGGAGTTCCGCGCCATGCTTCGTCATCCGGGGGGCTCCTCGCCATCGGGAACCGGAATGGGCGCCAGCGGAAGTGGGAGGTCATCCACCTGCGGGGTGGTGCGGTCCGGGAGCGGCACGATGCGGTCGCGGGCCGCCTCGCTCGTGAGGATGAGGACATGGGCAGGGAGTCCGGGATGCCGGGCCCGGGCCGCGTCGACCAGGGCGGGCTGGTACTCGGCGTAGACCAGCGGGCCGTCCCGGCGCTCCATCCACATGCCACGCCGTTGGATGGCAGAGTACTGGCCGATGCCATCGTCCGTCGTGACCGGCAGGTTCGCCGCGGTGCGGTACGCAGGCCCGTACGCCACGAGCATCAGCGCCGGACCGTCCGTCCACCGCGCCTCCAGTTCCGAAAGCCGGTCATCCACCCCCCAATGGCCGGGCAGCTCGGCCAGGGAGCGGGCCAGCGTCGTCCCGAGCGGAATCAGCAGGAGGAGCCCGGCGACGCGGGGAAGGCCGAAACGGCGGATGAGCCAGGACGCCCCCGCGGCGACGGCGCCGAGCATCAAGGGAGCCGCCCCGTGGTGAAACCGGGGCCCGAGGCAGACCCCGCCGTACCAGTACAGCGCATAGGCACCCGCGAGGCCGACCCAGGTGGTGAGCCCCAGGACGAGCAGCCGGCGGGCCCGTCCATCCCGGACGGCGCCCAGCCCCAGGAGGGCAACGCCGGGCAGACCGAACCACGCCGTACCCGCCAGCTTCGCATTGAGCGACGCGGCCAGGATGCCTTTTCCAGGCGTGTGTCCCAGGGAGCCGAAGGTCGCCGCGCAGCCCCGGTCCGAGCCGAACCCGAGCGCATTGCATGCGGCATCGAATCGGAAGCCCGGCGAGTTGAAGGACGGCTCCCCCCGCGCGAACCATGCATGCTGCGGGAAGAGGAATGGATCACCTTCGTAGACGAGATTGACGACCAAGAGCGCCCCCACGCCGACAGCGACGCCCGGCACCACCAGAAGCCAGTCGCGCGCCACACCGCGCACCAGAGCCCAGCCGCCCAGGATGGTTCCGATCACCACACCGTCCATCGGACGAGTGAGGAGCAGTCCGGCGACGCACGCACCCGCAGCCAGGGCTCGCCGGCGGCTTGGCGGTCCGGCGACGAGGACCATCGCAGCCAACGAGAGCACGAGGGTCAGCGCATGGGCCATTCGCGATGCGCCCTGCCATACCAGTGCCGGGGACAACGCCAGCAGCGGAGCCACAAGCCAACCGGCATCCGGTCCTGCCAGTCGCGCGGTGAGCCGTGTCCCCAGCACCACGCCCAGACCGTGCAGCAGTGGATTCACCAACCACGGCAGTCCCAGGAGGGTCCCCACCGCGAGCACCATCGGCCACCCGACCGGGAACACCCCGTACCGGCGCCCGTCGGCATTGGTCACGAAGTCGTAGTGGTACAGCGCGCGCGGCAGTCGCTCGGGATCCCAGAGCTTGAATTCACTGAAGATGCGCGACTGCAACTGGTAGACGACCTCATCCTGGACGTGGGGAATTCCTTCGAGGGGGCCCAGCGCGATGCCGAGGCACACCAAAACGCCCAGCGCGGCCCAGACCAGGGTCCAGGCCCGTGGATTCGGGGTCTCTGCGGCGTCAGGCGTGGTCACCCGTGCACCCTACCGCGCACCGACCTGCAGGAGGCCGGCGGTCATGAAGGCGTAGAGTTCCTCCACCAGCGCGTCCGGGTCGAGCGGCTCCCCGAGCAGCGCAGCCATGAAGACGTTCTCCTTGACCATGCCCAGCAGGCATCGTGCCGCCAGCCGGAGATCGCCACGCCGGATGATCCCGAGCCCCTGTCCCACCCCGAGTGCGGTCTCGATCCGGTGCAGGCCTGTCGCATAGAACTGACGAAGCGCAGCGTCTCCCTCTTCATCCACGCCAACCGCCTCGGCAAAGAGAAGGCGCGCGACATGGGGCTCCAGGGCCGAGGTGACGATGGCTCGGACGATCCCCCTCGCCTGCCGGGGAATGTCCGCGTCGACGTCAATCGGCTGGACCCCAGCCACGAGGTCGATCATCACCCCCGAGAGGACCTCGTTGAAGATGGCCCGCTTGGACTCGAAGTAGTTGTAGAAGGTGCCCCGCGCGACACCCGCCTCACTGATGATGTGGGCCACCCCGGCGTTGTGGTAGCCCCGCGCGGCAAACACCGCGCGGGCCGCGGTCAGCAGCTGGTCGCGGCGGTCCTGGGGCGTCATCGGCGAGGCTCGGCTCATGCAGATCGGTCTATCGAGGTCGGAGTGCCCCGGCAGACGCCGGCGGAGCCCGCGCCTCGCCGATCACCGGCGGAGAACGCTTGCACGCCCCCCCCTGCCGTGGCTAGACTGGCGTGTCACTCGACTAGACTGAGGTGTCAGTCACGGAGCCGAGCCCATGGCAGGAAATGCAGCGACCGAGTCCGGGACGACCACAGCGGCGGGCCCGACCAGCGACGCCAGGGTCATCGCCGTCGGCGTCGATATCGGCTCCACGACCGTCAAGGCCATCGTCTGCGACCCGGATTCGCTCGAGATCCTCTGGTCCGACTACCAGCGCCATGAGACCCGACAGCCCGAGAAGGTGCAGGAGTTCCTCGTCCGGATCGGCCACGCCTTTCCCAAGGCCGAGGACATCCGGGTCTTCATGACCGGGTCCGGCTCGGGTCCCCTCTGCGCGCCCACGGGTGCACGGTTCGTGCAAGAGGTCAATGCGGTCACACTCGCGGTCGAGAAGCTGCACCCGACCGTGGGCTCCGTCATCGAACTTGGCGGCCAGGACGCCAAGATCATCATGTTCCGTCAACAGCAGGACGAGGACGGGAACGAGACCGGCAAGAACGCGATCACGTCGATGAACGACAAGTGCGCCTCCGGCACCGGCGCCACCATCGACAAGTGCATGATCAAGGTGGGCATGGCCCAGGAAGAGGTCGCGAAGATCGAGTTCGATGACCGGAAGCTCCACCACGTCGCAGCCAAGTGCGGCGTCTTTGCCGAGACCGACATCGTCAATCTCGTCAAGTCCGGCATCCCATCCATCGAGATCATGAACTCCCTGGCGGACGCCATCGTCCACCAGAACCTGTCGGTGCTCACCCGGGGCAACACCCTCCACAGCGATGTGCTCCTCCTCGGCGGCCCGAACTGCTACCTCCCCTTCCTCGTCGAGTGCTGGCGCAAGCGCATTCCGGAGACCTGGGACAGCCGTGGCTATGAGTACGACAAGTCGCGGCCGATCGAAGACCTCATCTACACACCCGACAACGCCCAGTACTACGCAGCGTTCGGCGCCGTGGTGTTCGGCCTCTCCGAGGTCGAGGACGACCCCGAGATTGGTCGCTATCAGGGTCTCGACGGACTCAAGGAGTACATCACCAACGGCCGGGGCGCACGGCTCGCCGAGACCGCAGCAGGGCCGCTGGTCAAGGACCTGACGGAGCTCGAGCAGTTCAAGCTCGACTACTCGATACCCCGGTTCGACCCCGCCACTTTCGAGGAGGGACAGCTGGTGCGCGGCGTGATCGGCCTGGACGGAGGTTCCACATCGTCCAAGGCCGTGTTGGTGGACCACGAATCGGGGGAGGTGCTGTACAAGGCGTACTCGCTGTCAAAGGGCAACCCCATCCAGGACACCAAGGACATCCTCGAAGAAATCCGGGGGTACGTGCAGGGGTTTGGCGCAACCCTGGAATGCACCGGCTTCGGCGCCACGGGCTACGCCGCAAACGTGCTGGAGGAGTCGGTCAAGGCCGACGTGAACATCGTCGAGACCGTCGCCCACATGATGTCGGCGGTCCGCTATGTGCCAGACGCGGACGTCATCTGCGACATCGGAGGCCAGGACATCAAGGTCCTCTTCCTCGCGGAGAATCCCGATGGCGGCCGAGACGTACGAGATTTCAAGCTCAGCAACCAGTGCTCGGCCGGGAACGGAATGCTCCTGCAGGCGATGGCCGACCAGTTCGGCGTTCACCTGCACGATTACGCCGATACGGCATTCAACGCCGACCTGTCTCCCAAGTTCAGCTATGGCTGCGCGGTCTTTCTCGACGCCGACCGCGTGAACTTCCAGAAGGAAGGCTTCAGCGCTCCCGAGATGCTGGCGGGCCTGGCCAAGGTCCTCCCCAAGAACGTCTGGCAGTACGTCGTCCAGGTACCGCGCCTCGCGGAGTTCGGTGAAGTCTTCGTCCTCCAGGGCGGGACCCAGCGGAACCTCGCGGCGGTCAAGGCACAGGTCGACTACATCAAGGAGCGTGTGCCGAACGGGCGGGTCGTGGTGCATCCCCACTGCGGCGAGGCCGGTGCAATCGGTGCCGCCATGGAGACCCTGCGCGTCGTGAAGCGCAGGGGCAGCAGCACCTTCATCGGTCTCGACCAGGCCATCGACCTCGCCTACACGACCAAGAACGACGAGGAGACCGTCTGCCACTTCTGCCCGAACGAATGCAGTCGGACCTTCATCGACACCGTCACGCCCGACGGTCGCACCTCCCGGTACATCTCCGGCTTCTCCTGTGAGAAGGGCACGGTCGAATCAAAGGAAGCGCTCAAGGTCCTCTCGAAGGAGCGCAACACCATCCGGCGCCAGTTCCCCAACCTCGTTGAAGAGGAAAGCCGGCTCGCGTTCAAACCATTCTACGAGCCCCGTCCGATGCCGCTGGCCGGCTCCACCAAGCGGGACGTCGAGGTGCGCCGCCGCTCCTTCCGACGGATCGCCCGCAGGGTCGTCCAGCGGGGCTTCAAGCGCAGCCAGGTGGACCTCCGCCACGTCAAGATCTGCATGCCCCGTGTGATGAACCTCTACACGATGGGGCCGTTCTTCCGCGGGTACTTCCAGGCCCTGGGGCTGCCCAAGGAGAACCTCGTGTGGTCTCCCCACACGTCCGAGGAGATGTGGGTAGAGGGCGGCCGCTACGGCAGCATCGATCCGTGCTTCCCGTCAAAGGTCATCCAGGCCCACATCCACGAGCTGCTGTTCCATGCCCACACGGACGAGAAGCGTCGCCGTGGGCCGCTCGACTTCATCTACTACCCGTGCATCACCCACATGCCGTCCTGGGTGGAAAACACGATGGATACAGCGTCCTGCCCGATCGTGGCCGGGAGCCCCAACGTGGTGAAGGCCGCCTTCACGAAGGAGGTCAACTTCTTCGAGCGCGAGGGGATCGAATACGTCGATGACTCCGTCACCTTCATCGAGCCCAACTTCCTCAAGAAGAAGCTGTTCGCCACATGGGGACCGCGGCTCGGCGTGACGGAGGATGAGTCCGACTTCGCCGTGGATGAAGGATTCGCCGCGGTGCGGGAGGTGGACGCCTACCTTCAGCGCAAGGGACGGGCGATCATCGAGCAGGTGGAGCGGGAGAATCGGGTCGCGATCCTCATGATCGGCCGGCCCTACCACTCCGACCCGGGCCTGAACCACGGCATCCCCGATGAGTTCCAGGTGCTGGGCTACCCCGTGCTGAGCATTCGCAGCATCCCGAAGGACCGGGCGTGGCTGCAACGCTACTTCGGCGCGGATGACCCGCTCGACATCAACGACGTCTGGCCGGAGAACTATTCTGCGAACTCCGTCCAGAAGGTCTGGGCGGCGCGCTTCGCCGCACGGCATCCGAACCTCGCGCTGCTGGACCTCTCGAGCTTCAAGTGCGGGCATGATGCGCCCGTCTACGGCCTGATCGACAGCATCGTGACCAAGGCGAAGGCTCCGTACTCCGCCCTCCACGACATCGATGCCAACAAGCCGGGTGGTTCCATCCAGATCCGCGTGAAGACCTATTCCCACAAGCTCAAGATGGTCGAGGAGCAGCTCCGCGACGGTGCCGATGCCCGCGCGGAGCTCGCCCGCCGCGTCGCCGCGAAGCGTGCCGAGCTCATGGCGCGCCGCCGCGCCGGCGCATCGACCGCCGCCAAGTAGTCCGGCCTCCCCCTTCTTGCCCCTACCCATTCTTTCGAACGCCGCCCCGCAGGTCCCACTGGAGACACCATGATGGACGAGAACCAGGTCACCGATGAGCAGCTCGACCTCGAGATCGAGAAGGAACTCGCCGAGTACGCCGCCGAGGAGGCCGACAAGCTTGGACTCGGGCGGGAGCACTACAGCGAGTGGATCAACCGCGACTTTCGCGCCTCCCAGCGAGGCCATACGACCGTACTCATGGGCGGCCTCACGCTGGCGCATGATGAGTTCGTGAGCGCGGCCCTGCGCGGCATCGGGTACATCGCGGAGCACATGACGGTCCCCGACACCGACGCCCTGCAGCTCGGCAAGGAGTTCGGCAACCGCGGGCAGTGCAACCCGACCTACTTCACCGTCGGCAACCTCGTGAAGCATCTGCAGCATCTGCGGGACGACCAGGGACTGACGACCCGCGAGATCATCGACAACTACCTCTTCGTCACCGCCGGGGCATGCGGTCCCTGTCGCTTCGGGACCTACGTGACAGAGTACCGGAAGGCCCTGAGAGACGCCGGCTTCGATGGATTCCGTGTGATGCTCTTTCAGCAGCAGGGCGGCCTGAAGCAGGCGACGGGCGAGGAGGTGGGGCTCAAGATTGATGCGACCTTCGGCAAGGCCATCATTCGTGGCTTCATCGTGGGTGATGTCATCAACCTGATGGGCTACCGCCTGCGTCCCTACGAGGTCGAGCCGGGCAGCACCGACGCGGCGCTCGAGCGGTGCAAGGCCCTCGTGATCGATGCCTTTGCGAACGGGGGGAACGTGCACTTCGCGCTGGCCCGGTGCCGCCGCATCCTCGCCAGGGTCGAGGTGGACCGGTCCGTGCCCAAGCCTCTCGTCAGCATCATCGGCGAGTTCTGGGCGATGACCACCGAGGGCGATGGGAACTACCACCTCCAGCGATTCCTTGAGAAGGAAGGAGCGGAGGTCGACATCCAGACCGTGACCAACTGGATCCTGTTCATGATCTGGGAGAACACCTACGACACCGAGCAGCGACTCGCCCTTCGCGAGGAGGATGGGACGCGCAAGGGACTGGACGGCA
>JAYYRS010000162.1:0-3412 GCA_036126975.1 Myxococcota bacterium | reverse complement strand
GCGCAAGCAGTGCCGCCATCGCATCCACGATGATGGTTATCTGGTGGTCCGATACCGGCTTTCCGCCCACCGTCCGCTTCACCTGGCCCCAGTAGTCGTCCCTGGCGCAGGACTTCGGATGGTCGATGTAAAACCGGTGGGTCGGCGGTCCGGACATGCATTTCCCAGGGCTCGCGCGGCTTGGACGTGCTCCGCGGACCGCCACACTGTACCGTGGGCACACCGTCGCCGTTGGGGGGCCCGTGCGCCTCGGGTTCATGCAGCCATACTTCTTCCCGTACCCCGGGTACTTCGCACTCATTGCCGCCAGCGACACATGGCTGGTGTTCGACGATGCGCAGATGATCCGACACGGCTGGGTGGATCGGAACCGGATCCTCCACCCCGAAGAAGGCTGGCAGTACATCAAGGTGCCGACCCGGAAGCATCGCCGCGGTTCTCCCATTCGCGCCGTGGAGGCCAGCGCGGACCGGGACTGGCGCGCGCGCCTGCTGCGGCAGCTGGGGCACTACCGCAAAGCACCGCATCATGACGAGGTCTATGCATGGCTGGAGACGACGCTGGCGGGGGCGCCGGACAACCTCGCATTGCTCACGGAGTCCACGCTGTCCGCGACCTGCGCCCGCCTCGGCATCCCGTTCACGCCGATCCGGCACTCTTCGCTCGACTACGACCGCGGTGCGGTCAACGGGCCGGGGGACTGGGCGTTGGAAGCCGCGCGCCACCTCCGCGCGACCGCATACGTCAACCCTGTCGGCGGTGAGGCGCTGTTCGAACCCACCCGATTCGCCGCCGCTGGCTGTCGTCTGGAGGTTCTCGAGTGGACGCCGACGCCATACCGACAGGGTCGTCGCCCGTTCGAGCCCGGCCTCAGCATCCTCGACATGATGATGCACTGCTCCGTCGATGAAATCCGCTCCCGGATCGCACGGGCCCGCATCCGGTCTGCGGAGACGTCGCCATGACCCTCGCGCGCGTCCACATCCACATCGGCGCACCCAAGAGCGGCTCTACCGCCATCCAGCGCTGCCTCGCAGAACACCGGCCCGCACTGGCGGACGCCGGGTTCTGCTACCCGGACGTCTCGCTTCGCGGTTGGGGCCACCACGACCTCGCGTTCCTGCTGGGTGGGGGGTACCCGGAGTGGGCGACACCCCAGCCACTCGGCCTCGACGCTCTGGCGGAGCAGCTTCAGCGTTCTCTTTCGCCCCGGCACCACACGCTGATCCTCAGCTCTGAGGACTTCTACCTGTTCCCCAACCCCGCGGGCCTGCGGACATGGCTCGAGGACGTGGTCGGGTCGCTGCCGACCGTCACCGTGGACGCGTACCTCCGCTCCCAGGCGGCGCTCCTGCCCTCCTGGTACAACCAGCTCGTCAAGGCGCAGGGTTTTTCGGGCACCTTCGACGAGGCTGTCGCGCGGGATGGGCACCTGTGGGACTACGCAGCGAGACTGGCCCCATGGGCGGAGACCTTCGGCATCCCCGCGCTCCGGGTGTCGGCCTACCCCAGGACGGACGTGCGGGTTCACTACCTTGAACGGCTCGGTGCGAGCCACTGCGTGACGCCGGCACCCATGCGGCGCCAGAACCGTCGCCTGATTCGCGACGTCCTCGAGTTTCAGAGGGTCGTCAATCGTCGTCCCGGGCCCACCGTCGAGAAACGACGCTTCCACAAGCGCCTCATCGCGCTGTCGCACCTCGAACCCCGCCCCCCCGAACTGCGCGATGCTCCCGTCGCGACCCCGCGCCGTCTGGCCGAACTGGCGGCCGCCTACCGGGCATCCAATGCCGAGGTCCGGACCCGCTACGGCGTCCAGGGCCGGCTCGATGAGGTCCCGCAGCTCGGACCGGTCCCGGACGCCGGCTCCTACTCCGGCCCCAGTGCAGCGGCACTGGCGCTGATCGAGTCCTGGCTGTGCGCGGAAGAGCCGTGACGGAGGGCCTCAAGAGCGCTTGTTGAAGATGTTCCAGTTCAGGATCATGTTTTCCTGGCCGAACATCAGCTCATTGGCCTCCAGGTACGTGCGGGGCTTGCCCGCATCGGTCCAGCCTCCATGCACGACATCATACTGCAGCAGGCCCTTCTCGATGTAGCGATTGTTGACGCTCGTGATCTCGAACTCGCCGCGCGCGCTGGGCTCGATCTGCCGGATGTGTCCGAAGACGTCGGCGTCGTAGAGATACAAGCCGACGACGGCATAGTCGGAGGGAGGTTCTTCGGGCTTCTCCTGGATCTCGAGGACGTGCTTCTCATCAAGCGCGGCCACGCCGTAGGCTCGCGGATCTTCGACCCGCTTCAGCAGGACCCGGGCGCCGGTGTCCTGCTTGCGGAAGTTGTCTACGTACGGCTTGATGCTGTACTGGAAGACATTGTCACCGAGCACCACGCAGATGCGCCCTCCGGCGGCGAATCCCTCGGCGAGCAGGAGGGCCTCGGCGATGCCACCCGCCTGTTCCTGCACGCGGTAGGTCAGCTCGACTCCGAACTCGGCGCCGCTGCCCAGGCAGCGGACGACGTCGCCCATGTGGTCGGTGGACGTCACGACGAGGATGTCCGTGATGCCTGCCCCGGCCAGCTGCCGGATGGGATGGAAGATCATCGGCTCGAGGCCGACCGGCAGCAGGTGCTTGTTGGTGGCCTTGGTGAGCGGCATCAGCCGCGTACCCTTGCCGCCTGCGAGGATGACGCCTTTCATGCGCGGAGCATATACCGATAGACCGGTGCCGCATGCACGGCATTCACCGGCGAGGGACGCCCATGGCGCGATCAAAGGGAACGAAGCTGCCCGGAGACCCCGAGGGTCCCGCATGGCTTCCGGTCACGTCGCCGCTCGTCCCGTCGTGGGACGACCTGGCACCGCGACTCCAGGCCATCCTCGAACGGCGCTGGCTGACCAATCAGGGCGAGGCCGCGCGGGATCTGGAAGAGGAGCTCCGCGGTGCGCTCGGTGCACCCCACGCCCATCTCGTGACCAATGGCACGCTGGCACTCGAGGTGTTGATCCGCGCTGCGATCCCCAGCGGCGAGGTCCTGGTGCCCGCATTCAGCTTCCCCGCGACCTGGAACATGCTGCTCGACGACCCTCGGTACCGGGTCCGGTTCGTTGATGTCGGGGAGGACGGCAACCTGGATCCGGACGCTGCTGCAGCAGCCATCGGTCCCGAGACCCGCGCGATCCTTGGGGTCCATGCCTATGGGCGCCCCTGCCATCCAGAGCGGCTCGCCACCATCGCGCGCGAGCACGACCTGACCCTGCTGTTCGACGCTGCCCACGCGTTCGGCGTATTCTGGGATGGCGCACCCGTGGGGAGCCTCGGGCACGGCAGCGCATGGTCGTTCCATGCCACCAAGGTGTTCAACACGCTCGAGGGCGGGGCGGTCAGCACATCCGACGCGTCACTGGCGGAGC
>JAYYRS010000161.1:0-11627 GCA_036126975.1 Myxococcota bacterium | reverse complement strand
TGAAGACTTCCTGGACGACGTCGTATGCCTCTTCCCAGTCCTTGGTGATTCCGACAGCGTGGTAGAACAGCCGGTCGCGGTACTTCCGCGTGACCATGTCCATTGCCATCCGAACGTCGCGTTCAGCGAGGGCCTTGATGTGGTCCTCGGTCCAATCGGACGCCCGTTCGGGAGAGACGATGCGGAGGTCTGGTGCGGTCATGGACAGCTCCTGTGTGGCAGCAGGGGGCTGGAAGGTGATCGGGCGAGAGGCGGATCCGCCTCCTTCCCGGCTGACGGGGAGACCGACCATGGCGCCGGCCGAGCGGTTCCCTCGGTTGCCCGGGTCGCCACACATCTCCTGCTACGCACCATGTCCCTCCCCCATTCACATCGTTTCCCGCCATGTCGGGCGGAGGGTGTCGCGTTTTGTCGGCCGATGGAGGCAACTCCGCCCGCACCTGCCGTGGAACGACCGTTTCACGGCAACGCCGAATGCGGCCGCTTGGCGGGCCTTGTCGCGTCCACTGGTTGACGGGGGCCCCAGCGCGGCCCATGTTGAACGTGGGCGTCGGGTCGCACGGCCACGCCCGCCCTCCTTCCGGCCGAGCTGGGTGGACGGGGCCGCTGTTGCTGAGGGGTTGCTGATGGAAGTGCGCGTGCTGGTCGAGGAGATCGTAAAGGCGATCGTAGATCGACCCGAAGAAGTCGAGGTCTCCGAGGTCGAGGGATCCCACTCGACCGTGCTCGAGCTCAAGGTCGCTCGAGACGACGTCGGGAAGGTGATTGGGAAGAAGGGCGTCCACGCAGACGCAATGCGGCGCATCGTGCACGCCATCGGTGGGAAGCAGAAGCGCCGCTACGTACTGGAGATCGTAGAAGACCGTTGACGCAGCGGCATCATCCGTGCCGCGATGTACGAAGGCCTGACGGTCACTCGTTCAGTCCGGGGATCCGTACGCCGCGCTGGTTTGCCACGTCGACCGCGCGCTCATAGCCGGCGTCCGCATGCCGGAAGACACCCATGGCCGGGTCGCTGGTGAGAACCCGCTCAATGCGCTTCGCGGCGGCGTCTGTTCCGTCGGCGACGATGACCTGCCCGGCGTGCAGTGAATAGCCCATCCCTACGCCCCCGCCGTGGTGGAAGCTGACCCAGCTCGCGCCATTCACGGCGTTCACGAGGGCATTCAGGATCGGCCAGTCCGCGACGGCGTCGGACCCATCCAGCATGGCCTCGGTTTCCCGATTCGGGGAGGCGACGCTCCCGCAGTCGAGGTGATCGCGCCCGATCACGATCGGTGCCTTGACCCGGCCGGTGCGCACCAGCTCATTGAATGCGAGACCAGCTTTCACGCGCTCGCCGTATCCAAGCCAGCAGATCCGGCTCGGAAGACCCTGGAACTGCACCTTCTCGCTCGCGAGCAGCAGCCATCGAGCCAGCGCGGCATCCTCGGGGAAGAGGTCCCGGACGACACGGTCGGTCTCGTAGATGTCCTCCGGGTCTCCGGAGAGGGCGACCCAGCGGAAGGGTCCCTTGCCCTCGCAGAACAGGGGTCGGATGTACGCGGGGACGAAGCCGGGGAAATCGAACGCGTTCTCGACCCCGGCCTCCACTGCGCCTGCGCGGAGGTTGTTCCCGTAGTCGAACGTATGCGCTCCCCGTTCCTGGAGTTCCAGCATCGCGCGCACGTGGTCGCCCATGGTCTGGATGCTTCGTTCGATGTACCCCGGAGGATCGCTGGCGCGAAGCGCCTTGGCCTGATCCATCGACAGTCCTCGGGGGATGTAGCCGCCGAGCGGGTCGTGGGCGGAGGTCTGGTCGGTCAACAGGTCTGGCACGACACCTTTCGATATCAGTGCCTCGAGGCCGTCTGCTGCGTTGGCAACCACGCCGATGGATATCCCAAGCCCCAGCTTTCTTGCCCGGAGGGCCCGGTCGATGCCGGCGTCCAGGTCGTCGTAGAGCTCGTCGAGGTACCGGGTCTCGATCCGCCGCTGCGCGCGGTCATGATCGATCTCGAACGCGAGGCACGTCGCATTGTTCATCGTCGCGGCGAGGGGCTGGGCGCCGCCCATGCCCCCCAGGCCAGCGGTGACAACGAGCCGACCGGTGAGGTCGTCGGTGCCGTAATGCTGGCGTCCAGCGGCTGCGAAGGTCTCGTAGGTGCCTTGCAGAATGCCCTGCGTGCCGATGTAGATCCATGATCCGGCCGTCATCTGGCCGTACATCATCAGCCCCTTGTCCTCGAGTTCGCGGAAGTGCTTCCAGTTCGCCCACTTGCCGACGAGGTTGGAGTTCGCGATCAGGACGCGGGGTGCGTCTGGGTGGGAGCGGACGATCCCGACGGGTTTGCCGGACTGGACCAGCAGTGTCTCGTCGTCCTCGAGGCGCTCGAGGCTGCGGACGATCGCGTCGTAGGCCTCCCACGACCGGGCGGCCCGGCCGCTCCCTCCGTACACGACGAGGTCTTCAGGCCGCTCCGCCACATCGGGGTCGAGGTTGTTCATCAGCATCCGAAGGGCAGCTTCCTGAACCCATCCTTTGCACTGCAGCTCCGTTCCGGTGCGTGCGCGGACCACTCGCTTCATGGTTCGACCCCTCGATGAGGGAGAGGAGTAACCACCCGAACGCAGACGGGCCGACCCCAGGAGGGCCGACCCGGCGGTGGAACCGATGGTGGCTCAGGCCTCGGCTGCGGGCTCCTCGACGACCCCGATGCGGGCGTTGTGCATGGCAGCATGCTCGTCTGCGAGTGCGCGGAGCTCCTCCTTGGTGATGACCACCTCCTGCTCCGGACCGTTCTGGGAGTACACGAAGCGGGTCGCGACCTCGATGGCGTTGTCGGCGCAGTCGTCTGCATCCGCGTGAAAGGCGTCGTACTCCTCCTGGCTCAAGAGGCCGCGCTGGATGTTGCGGTCCTTGGTGCGAGAGTCGAACAGGTGCAGGGGTTTGTCGGACATGGCGGGTACTCGCTTGGTCAGTCTGCAGCAGGCGGCAGGTCGTCGTCTGCAGCAGGCGGAAGGTCATCGTCCGCAGCCGGCGGGAGGTCGGCATCGGCGGCAGGCGGGAGGTCCGCACGGCTCGCCGGTCCGGCGAACGTGCGAAGGTATTCGTCGGCGTCGAAACGGCTCATGTCGGCCTGCACCCTGCCGGCTGCGACCTCACGGAGGGCCGTCACGACCTCCTTGTTGGTCCGATCGTCGTCGATGAGCGAATCGGCTCCCCGAAGAAGCTGCTTGGTTCGCTCGGCCGCGACAAGCACGAGCGAGAAGCGGTTGGGAATCACCTCGAGGGAGTCTTCGACGGTGATGCGGGCCATGGTGGCCTCCGGATGCGGGTCTGGTGGGTCTGCAGCCGGGGCTGCGGGCCCGGAGTATGGGTCACCGTGCGGGACTATTGCCGCGCAGGAACGCCGTCAAGGTGCAGCCGATGCGCAGGTCTGCGGGGCCGTTCCCGGCCCGGATCAGGCAGCGAGGCGACGCATCCTCTCCATGCGCTGGGATCCACTTGCGCGCCAGAAGGAGCGCAGGTCGCGGAGCCTCGCATCATCATGGGGCTGTCGGTCGAGATGATCGCAAAGCCCCTCCGCGAGTCGTCCCGCCTCGAGGTAGCGCTGGCGTTCCTCCGAACTCAGCCCATCCCGGAGCTGGGCATCACGGAACAGACGGGCCTGCCACTCCCGGCTGCGTGCGGGCGCATGGAGCCGTGCGCACATGTATTTGTCGACCTCGGCTTGCGCCTCGAGTTCGAGCAGCCGGATAGGCTCCCTGCGTCGCGCGCGCTCGATGAGCAGGAGGAAGTGCGAGACACCCTCGATGGCGGCACACAGGGCGGGGAAGGCACTCTGGACCGCGGCACGCAGGTCGTGAAGTTCGTCAAGCCGCTGCCGGTGCGTCGCGGCGATCCACACTCCAAGGTCGAGGCCCTCTCCGGTTTCCCTCACGAGGACCCACTCGTCGGCGGGTCGTCGATGGGGACCGAGCACGTTGCCCAGTTGTTTATCGTCGAGAAGAAACGGTTCGATCCCGGGCGCCTCGATCCGGTACATCGCCTGCAGCTGCTGCTGGACGAGGTTCAGCACGTCCCGCCGTCCTCGCTGGCGTCGTGCATCGGCAGAACGCCCACGGCCCGCAGCCGCGCGGCGGCTGTACGGCTGCCTGTCGCGCGCCATTCCTCATACAGCGCGAGGACCGCCGCGTCGCTGGCGTCCTCGACCTGCGCGCGGCTGGTCGCGCGCACCTCCTGGAGGACGTCCGCACATGCCTCGAAGCACGCGGCAAGCTCGGCGAAGATGTCATCCATCCCCCGACCGCCGCCGACGACCTTGCCACCTGGCGCGTGCAGCAGCGACGCGAGGCGCTGGTACGCACCCGAGCCCATGTCCGCGTAGTAGCGCGGGTCGAGATTCCTCCGCGTGATGCTGCTGCGGAAGAATCCCACGGTGTAGAGCGCCTGATCGCCGAGCTCCCTCCATGCCTTGATGGCGCCGGTGCGTTCGCCGAAGGTGGCCTGCATCTGAAGTGCCACGAGCGTGTCGGGACGATTGGCGGCTGGCATCCGGCTCCGGTCAGCGAGAAGCTGCACGAGGTAGTACACGCCTTCCTCGCTGACGTCCGCTCCCGTCATGTCGAGCGCGGTATCCACCTGTTCGTGGAAGAAATCGAACAGGTTGTCGGTGGTGCTCAGGCCATGCGAACCCATGGGGGACTCCAGGAGGGTCGGAATGAAATTTTCTGCGCTCCAGGCTTGACGGTCGGTTGAACGTGCCTACGGATCCGGCGTCGCCGGGGCACGGAAGCGCTCCGGCTTTCCTCGTTCCGCGAAGAGCGGAGTCGTTCATCGACCCCCCGCGACCGCGCGGACTTCCCCAGCGCACCCCTCGGATGTGCACCCTGTATTCGGCATCTGCCGCCAGAGGTTGAGGCATGACCACGATCCGCCCCCTGTTCGACCGCGTCCTCGTCCAGCGCACCGACGAGCCCACCCAGACCAAGTCCGGTCTCTTCCTTCCGGACACGGCCAACAAGGAAAAGCCCGTGCAGGGAACCATCCTCGCGGTCGGGAATGGTCGGGTGTCGGATGACGGTGAGGTGACGCCCCTGAGTGTGAGCGTGGGCGACAAGGTCGTCTTCGGCAAGTACTCCGGCACGGAGATCAAGCTCGACGGCGAAGACCGCCTCATCCTGAAGGAAGACGACATCCTGGGCGTGATCGAGGACTGATCCAGTCACCCCATCAGTGTCGTCCAGAACATCCCCGCCCGCAAGCACGACTTCGTGCCGGGCCATTGAATCCCGGGCCGCCGAGCGGCGGCTCACCCCCCACTTGCATTTCGGAGTCCACCATGGCTGCCAAGGAGATCCTCTTCGACGTCGACGCACGGAACAAGGTTCTGGCCGGCGTTGACACCCTCGCCAACGCGGTGAAGGTCACCCTCGGGCCGAAGGGCCGGAACGTCGTCATCGAGAAGAGCTGGGGCGCCCCCGCCGTCACCAAGGACGGCGTCAGCGTCGCCAAGGAAGTCGAGCTTGAAGACAAGTTCGAGAACATGGGCGCGCAGATGGTCAAGGAGGTCGCATCCCGGACCTCCGACAACGCAGGCGACGGCACGACCACGGCGACCCTTCTCGCCCAGAGCATCTTCCGGACGGGGCTGAAGCTGGTCGCCGCCGGGCACAACCCCATGGAGCTTAAGCGGGGCATCGACGCCGCCGTCGGCGCCATCACCGCGGAGCTGCACAGCATGAGCCGCGAAGTGGCGGACTACAGCGAGGTTGCCCAGGTCGGAACCATCTCCGCGAACGGCGACGAGACCATCGGGAAGATGATCGCTGAGGCCATGGAGAAGGTGAAGAAGGACGGCGTGATCACGGTAGAGGAGAACAAGGGCCTGGAGACGGAGCTGGAGACCGTAGACGGCATGCAGTTCGACCGTGGCTACCTCAGCCCCTACTTCGTGACGGACGCCGAGCGGATGGAGGTCGTTCTCGAGGACCCCTTCATCCTCATCCACGAAAAGAAGATCTCGAACATGCGCGACCTGATGAAGGTGCTCGAGAAGGTCCATCACACTCGCAAGCCCATGCTGATCATCGCAGAGGATGTGGAGGGAGAAGCCCTCGCCACGCTCGTGGTCAACAAGCTCCGCGGCACGCTCAACATCTCGGCGGTGAAGGCGCCCGGGTTCGGTGATCGGCGCAAGCAGATGCTGGGCGACATCGCCACGCTCACCGGAGGACAGCTGATTGCCGAGGAGCTGGGCATCAAGCTCGAAGAGGTCGGGCTGGACTATCTCGGCTCCGCCAAGAAGGTGGTCATCACGAAGGACAACACGGTCATCGTGGACGGTGCGGGCGAGAAGGCGAACATCGATGCCCGCATCAAGCAGATCCGCAACCAGATCGCCGAGACGTCCTCCGACTACGATCGCGAGAAGCTTCAGGAGCGGCTTGCCAAGCTGTCGGGCGGGGTCGCCGTCATCCGCGTCGGTGCCGCCACCGAGGTCGAGATGAAGGAGAAGAAGGACCGCGTGGATGATGCACTGCACGCGACGCGCGCTGCGAACGAGGAGGGCGTCCTCCCCGGTGGTGGTGTGGCGCTCCTCCGCGCATCGAAGGCCCTTGACGGGGTCACCGTCGAAGGCGAGCAGCGTTTCGGTGTCGACATCATCCGGCGGGCTGTGCAGGAGCCGCTCCGCCAGATCGTCATCAACGCCGGTGGTGAGCCGAGCATCGTGGTTGACAACGTCCTGAACGGGGAAGGCAACTACGGCTACAACGCGCGCACGGATACCTACGAGGACCTGATGGCCTCTGGCGTGATCGACCCCACCAAGGTCACCCGCACAGCGCTGCAGAACGCCGCCTCCGTGGCGGGCCTGCTCCTGACGACCGAGGCCCTCGTGGCCGAGGCCCCGGCAGACGACGACGGAGACAGCGGACACAACCCCGCCCACTGATGGGGTTGGGTCTCGGTGCCCCTGCGGGCTTCGGCCGGCAGGGCCGCTTCCGTTCGGGCTCCAGGGCGAAACGTTCCGCTCGCATGCACACCGCCGGTTCGCCCGGTTCGCCGTGGTGGTGGTGGTCAAGCAGCCGCGGCAGCGGCCACCTGCCCCTCTGAGGGTGCGCTTTTGCAGGGCTGGCGCACTCCGGTCAGGGCGTTTGAGATGGCTCGGACGCCAGCGGACCTCGCCTGGATCGCCGGTCCAGTCACATGGGGGTGGTCACGCCCATCTCGTCCGGGTTCTCGGTTCCCCGCGATTGGTTCGGGAATGCCGCACTGGCAGACATCACCGGTGCGCTCGAGCACGGGCATGAAGGAACACCGGGGCCCGCGAGGCTGATGCCCCCGACCTGGGGCAGGTGGGGTGCGATGACGGGAGCACTGCTGCTGTCCATCGCAGTCTTCTGCAGAAGGCCAAGGACGGCGCTGTGTTTGCTCCGCTGGCCTGCTCTGCGCCGGTGGCTGCCTTCTCGGAAGCCCGCGGCGGCGGAGGTGATGGGCACGGCCGTGGAGCGTGCGCTCGCGGTCCCATGCCTGCGCACTGCGCATCCCGGCGCATGGCGGCTGAACCCCGTCGCTGTCGCATCCTGATCACCGGCGTCGGGTCAGAAGAAGATCCGCGCACCAAGCGCGCCGTCCAGGGCCAGCGCCGTCTCCGGCAACAACAGCAACACGGGGGCAAGCTCGAGGAACACGTCGACGCGTTGCGCGGTTGGCAGGACCGCCGCCCCGAGCGGAAACCGCACGCCCAGGCTGTTGCTGGCCTCATCGCGTCCCCTTCCGTCGTCTTCGTTGAAGCCGAGCTTTACGCGGCCGCCAACCCCAGCGTAGAGCGGGAAGCGCACATCCGGCGACTCTTCAGGTCGCGCAATGAAGAGATTGCGAGTGTAGTCGCCTGTGAGATGGAGCCGACTGTTCGCGAAAGACCATCCAAGGCCCGCCTGGAGATTGGTCGATTCTCCCGTGCGATAGGCAACTGACAAGCCCGTCGGCTCGCCCACCACCAGACCCACGCCGAGTCCGACGGGTTCTCCCTCGATTCCCGTGGGTTGGCGAGTCACGCCGATGGGAGATGGCTGGGCCCAGGCGGTGCCGGGGAGGGAAGCCAGGAAGAACAGGGCAGGAATCAAGGTGGTCCTCGGAGGTCTTCGATCACGGACTCATCGTCATACACGACGATCAGTCGTGCGAGGACGCTGCCCAGGACCGGGTCGCGCATCCACGCGCGCCAGGTCGGATCGTCTCGGATGGTGCGAAAGGTGAAGCCATGACGCAAGGCTTCCGTGAGGTGCGCTTCGAAAGAGCGAGCGTCGCGGGCACGTCCCGAGAGTTGCGCGAGGCGAAAGTGGACGGCCCAGTGGTCGGGGCGAGCTGCAGCCGCGGCCTGGAAATCGACCTGCGCGGCCGCGTCGTCGCCGCGTGCGAGATGGAGTTCCCCCCGGTCGTAGCGTGCGGCCGCATGCGCTGGGTCCAGCTGGATGACCGAATCGTATCGCGCCATTGCGGCCGTGGGCCGGCCGCGGCGGTTCTCTGCCAGTGCGACCTCGTAGGCCAGATCCGCCGCGGGCTCGACTGCGCGCTGGAACCGTTCCCCGGCCGACACCACCGCGTCGAGGTCCCCTGCCGCCTGGAGGGCTTCGAGTTCCCGGACCGCCCGCCGGATGACCTCCGCCCGGTAGTCGGGCGGCGGCGGAGCCGCTGCTGAGGAGGCGGCCATCAGGATCCCGACCATGAGCACGACACGCCTCCAGGTGGGTCGTCGTTGCGCCGGCGTGGGCGGGGGATGAAGACCCCCCGCTCAGACGGCTCCGCTGTCACGCCGCCGGCGAATGAGCCCGAGTCCGATCACGCCCAGGATGGCAAGCCCAGCGGGCGCGGGACCCGTGGTGCTCGCGCATCCGCATGCGGACAAGGAACCTTCGTCATCCACGCCGTCAGCTGCATCCCCGCCGCTGCTGGGCTCTTCTTCGGTGCTGATGAGCTCATAGATCCCGACATCGTCCAGGGTCCATCCCCCCATGCTCAGGCCCTGGTCGGTGTGGATGCTCCAGGACACCTCGACTTCCCCGTCCTCGCGCAACTCAGGCGGGATCTCGACGGTCTCCAACGCCCACTGGGCGTCCTCATGGTGCTCATCGCCCCGGCTCTGGGTCGTGGCGTGGTTGGTCCAGAGGACCTCCCCGTTCACGGAGACCTTGGCCTGGTCGTAGAAGCCATCCTCCACGTTGAGCCAGCGCCGGAACTGCAGGATGACGGTGCCATCGGTCGGTACATCGATGGTCGGCGATGTGAGGCGATTCACCTTGTCGTTCTGGTATTCGCCGTTGAACTGGTTGCCGTCCCACTCACCGCCGAGGTCGTTCCCCCAGACGTTGTCGCCGCTGTACGCGAAATCGGGGTCGCCGGCGAGGCCGACAGGAGTACCCCACTGCCAGTCGTCGGCGCCGTCCGTCTCCTCACCACTGACGAGCTCATGGGTGTAGTCCCCGTCATCATCCTCGAAGTCCTCGAAGTAGAGTTCGGAAAGCTCGCCCACGGCAAATGTCGTGGGGTTGATGGTGCCGCCCTGGGGTGCCATCACCAGCGAACCGTCTGCGGTCTCCACTTCGATGTAGTAGGTGACGATGCTGCCGCTCTCGACGGTCGGGATGAGACCGGTGACCGCGTCCCCGCTGCCGGAGAGCGCTGCGGTGTCCCACGTCTCGCCGCCGTCAGTGCTGTAGACCACGGCTGCAGTGTCGAGACCGAGCTCGACGCAGCCCGGGGCGAGATTGATGAGGTCGGCTTCGACCGGGTAGTCCGCCTGCGAACCGGGCTGGTTTTCCAGCACGGGATGGGCCAGGTCGATGATGGTTGCGGCACCACCCGGGCCCAGCCCGTGTGGCGCAAATCCGTCGAGGATGGCGCACTGATGGGGGGTCCCGTCGGATAGGTCGCCATTGTCATCGTCGGCGGCCACGGTGGCGTCGTAGGTCTCGGCCAGCTCCGGGTTGAACTGGAGGGTCTCCACGAAGAGTCTCGCAACGACGTCGTATCCGGCCTCGGGCCCGAGCTCGTCCTCCAGCTCTGCCCACGTGTCCCACATGGCACCGCCATAGATCAAGCCGTCGGTGTGCACCTGTCCCACAACGTCGTCGGGGTAGCGGCGGTTCGAGTCCACCTCACGGATGCCGCGACCGGACTCCATGAAGTAGGGAGCCATGACGGGGTCGCCCGTGATGAGGACAGCCAGCGTGTCGCCGGCTCCTTCGCCCACTGCGCCGTCGAGGTAGTACGAGTTGGCGGCCGAATAGTGCAATCCGTGGCCCCACTCGTGGGCGTTCACGTCGAGAATCCGCCCGGTGTTGTTGCAGCCGTCGCCGCGCTGGAAGAAGTTGACGTTGCCGTCATAGAAGGCGTTGCAGCTGTCCTGGATGTTCACCGTGCTGCGGATCTTGAAGGTGCTGAGCGGAACATCGAAGGCGTACTGGGCGGCCCATGCCTGCGTCATGTTCAAGAAGACGTACGAATCGATCTCGGCGATTGAGGTGTCCTCCTCGCCCCAGGTGAACTCCCCTCCAGCCCACTCGACGGTCGCCTCATCGCCCGCATCGTTGACCACGCGAAAGTATTCGCCGTCGAACCCGATGGTTGCCGCGCTGGCCCCTTCGATGGTGAACGCACCGTCGGCATCGGTCGTCGCCTCGTCACCGTTGTCCCCAACGACCGTGGCGTTCCGGATCGGGGAAATGCTGAACTCGCCATCGACCGTTCGCGTGTCGTGGCGGCCGGACACGACACCACTGAGGTAGCGCACCTGGTTGTGTACATTGAGAAGAGAGCCGTCGTGGGCGTCGACGAAGCTGACCCAGTGGCCGGGCAGCTGCCCGTTCGCCACGTCACCGGTCCGGGAGCGCACCATCCAGGTGAGGTCGTGGGTCAGCGACCCATCGACTTCGCGAGGCAGCACGACGAGGACAGCGCCATCCACGTCATGGGCCTGCTCGGAAGCGGGTCCGTGGTCGATCGCAACCTGGATGGCCTGCGCGGCGGTCAGGGTCGGGGAGGTCCCGACCCTTGAGGCCCCAGGGTAGGTGTCGGCCGACAGCATCGTGAGCCGGTCGTCCTGGATCCAGGCCTCGACCGCACCGCGCCATACGACGGGCGCGCCATGGCTTCCGAAATGCTCCAGCGTGCCATCCGGGTCTCCGTGGAGCTGGTTGTCGCCGGGAACGACCTGGTCGAGCCGGATGAACCAGCGGCTCTTCTTGGCGTCGAACGCCGAATGGCCCAGCCGGAGGTTGCGGGCCGGCACGCCGGCCAGGCCCGGGTGCTGGGCGAGCAGTCGCCGCACGGCGGCCGCGGCCTGATCGCCATCCGCCAGGGCGCCCAACGGGATCCCGGGGCCCCATGCGCGGTGCGGTGTGCCGGTCTTTTCGTCGAAAACGACCTGCCACCCATGACCCGTTGCCGCTGTGAACGACTGCCAGGCGGGTGCGTGGCGGAGCGCGTACTGGCGCTCGGTGTGGACTCTCCGGACCCGGGTGGGCTCCTGGCCGATGTGCACCGCGTCGGTGTGCTGGAAGGCGACTGCCGGGAGGCTGGCCAATGCGAGGAGCGAGAGCATGAGCGTCTCCATACGCGGCGACCATGCACCACGGTTTCG
>JAYYRS010000160.1:0-6613 GCA_036126975.1 Myxococcota bacterium | reverse complement strand
GCCGGGCTGCAGGCGCTCTCCGAAGCGCGCGCCGCGGACGGACTCCGCGTTGTCGGGGTCCCCTGCAATCAGTTCGGAGGCCAGGAGCCCGGCACGGCAGCCGAGATCGCAAGCTTCTGCACGAAGAACCACGGCGTGACGTTTCCCCTGTTGCAAAAGCAGGACGTAAACGGCGCTGCACGTTCCGACCTCTACCGCTTCCTTGTCGGCCAGAAGGGCGACGTCCGATGGAACTTCGAGAAGTTCGTCGTTGGACGGGACGGGCAGGTGGTCGCGCGATTCGGCTCCGGCACGACCCCGGGAAGCGCCGAGCTCGCATCCGCAATCGACCAGGCGCTGGGCCGGACGCCTCCCACCGCTGCACCCTGAACCGACGCCCGCCCGCCGGTCCGTTCCGCGTCCCGCGGGCCCGCCTCAGACGCCTGTCACCGCCAGCTCGACGACATCGACCGCCTGCTGCTTCCCCTTCACCGAGATGATCTGCCGTCCGACAAGCTGGACGTCGTCGGGGGGTGCCCCCTGGAAGGCGTTCCAGACGTCGCTGGTGACCACGACGTGCCCCGGTCTCGCCTGCGCCTCGAGCCGCGCTGCCAGGTTCACGACGTCGCCAATCACGGTGTATTCATAACGGACGTCCGAGCCCATCTTTCCCTGCACGAGGGGTCCTGCGGCGACACCGATCCGGACCTCAAGGGGCTCTCCCCCCTCCAGCGCCAGTTCCTGGTTGCACGACTCCAGCCCTCGGACGAGGTCCGCGGCGCAGCGCACGGCCCGCCGGCGGACCTCGCGAGCGTCTGCGCCCTCCTTCGGCACGAACACGGCCATTACGCCATCTCCCATCCGCTTGTCGATGACACCACCGTGTCGCTCGAACGCCGGATCGATGTGGCGGAAATAGCGGTTCAGCTCTGCCACCACCGACTCGGGGGGCTTCCGCTCGCAGCGACTCGTGAAGCCGACGAGGTCAGCGAACAGGACGGCGGCCTGCGTGCGGCTCCCACCCAGCTTCAGCTCACGGGCCGGGTCCGCGGCGATCTGCTCCACGAGGTCAGACGGCAGGTACCCGCTCAGCTTCTGCGAGGCGAGCAGGGCCTGATGGAGACCCCGGCGCTCATCGTAGAGTTCGGCATACCGCTGGTCGAGCTTGTCGCTGATTTTCCCCAGCTGGGTGCCGTCCTCCATGATGCGCGCCTCGGCCTGCGCAGTGCGCCGGGCGAAGTAGGCCGCGAGCATGGCACCCGCTCCTGCCGCGCCGGTCAGGCCAACGAGCTGGGGGTGACCCGCAACGGCCACGGCACCCGCGCCCAAGCCAAATCCGAGCATTCCGGCGACGACGGCCGACCGGTACCGGGCGAACCTTGGGTTCTCATACCGCACCCGGTACACACAGGCCTCGGCCGGATTGGTCCGGTCGAACATGCAACGGGTGTGCTCGACGCGCCCAGGCGGGAGGCCCCAGATGGTCGGCAACGTCTCCAGGATCGCCTTGAAATTCCAGCAGCTTGGGATGTACCAGCCCCGTCCTGGCACCACCGGCCGGCACGTGACTTCCGCCAGCCCCTGTCCCAGGACACGGCTCTCGATGACGATCGCACGATTTCCCCGTCCGGTGATGGCCCCGAAACGCTGGAAGAGCGCATCGGGAGACCCCATGGCCTGCAGTGCGACCCAGGCCGGTCCAATCGCATCCCGCTGCATGAGCCGCCGTCCAAGCTCATACCAATGCCGGTACACCTCATCGTCGTAGGGCGGGAGCACCTCGCCTCGACCCAGGTGCTTGATCAGCGCCACGGTCAATCGCTCGAGGTACTCCATCGATACCCATCCGGTCGTGTCCTCCAGATACGACCGCGGGAGGCCCGCATCCTTGAGCGCAGACTCTACGAGCGCGATCCCACCGACCTCCTCGAAATAGTGGAGGGTCGGCAGCAGAAGCCGATTGCTCAGCTCTGGCGCCTTGAGCTCGGCGTCCTGCGTCGGTGTGGCGTCCGCCATGCATCCCCGTTGCGCAACGATAGCAGCGCCGGAGGATCGCCGCGCTACTCACACTCGGGGAAGTCAGCGACGTCGCAATCCGAATCGTTCCTTGCACACAGCGGATGACAGTAGGCCTCGGCCACGCAGGTCATCGTGGCTCCGGTCTCCGCACCGGTCGCATCCGCGACCTCCACCGGGATGCAGTAGGGCTCCCCATCGCTCGGGCAGGCGTCACAGCTCGTGCCGAACCCCGCCATGAGCGTGCAGATGGTGTCGGGCTCGTCGACACCCAGCAGTTCACCCACCAGCTCCTTGATGGTGCGGACGTCGATCTGCGCCGTGAGGTGCGCGTCTTCGAGAGAAGTGCAATCCGCCGAGAAGTCGCCGTGGATGGCAAGCTGCTCCATCGTGACCGGAAAACCGTTGAAACTGACCGCCGTGTCCTCGGGACCCACCGAAAAGGATGGCGCGAGCGAGAAGTCCCCCGCCGGAAACGCCCAGGTCGCCTGGCAGAAATCCTGGGCCCGTGCTCCATCATCGGCCCCGCCGAAGATCTCGATCTCCGCGCCCTCGTGACGCGCGACGCCAAGAAGGATGTCGTTGTCCAGACCTCCCAGCAGCAGCGGCGCTACGCCCGCGGGCTCGGTCCAGGTCGCAGTCTGCAGGTCCACCCAGAACGTTCGTCCGGTGAGGTCGCAGGTGAACGGATCGACCAGCGGCATGGTGGTGAAGGCCACGCTCACGGAGGCAGGTTCATCGGTGTTCCCGCAAAACGAGAGGGTCGCGATGTAGGCAGTCTCGGGCAGCAGCTCCGGGTCCGGGCGGAAGGTCCAGGTGGTGTCGCCATCGCCCGGTTCCGTCCTCCCCGCGACCGGTGAACCAGCCTCGTCCACGACCGACAGCACGGCGCCGGGGGCCGCTCCATCCAGGGTGAACACCAACGGAGCACGGTAGTCATGGTCGGCCGCGCCGTCCGCAGGCGACACATCGACCACCTCGACCAAGCAGGGGTCGGGCTCCTCGCCGCCGTCGCCCGCCCCACCCCCACCGGTTCCGACTCCATCATCCGCACCAGCGGAAGCGGTATCGACAGCGCCGCCACCCTTGTCTGGGGCGCCGCGGTCGTCGTTGCAGCACAGGATGAGGGGCAAGGTCAGGCAGGCGATGCGCATGGTTCCTCCGAACCCGCTCACGATAGCCCGATGTCGCCAGCAGCATCCGCGAGGCTGGCCGCGTGCCCCCGCAATCGAAGGACGGCCTCCTCGATATCCCGCAGGGAAGCGGTCTCCGCGGCGATGCGGGCGGGCGTTCCGGCATCGGCCGCTGCAGCCAGGAGCTGGGAACGCCCGGCCTCGAGGCCGGTTCGGAGGTTCGTCTCGAGGAGCACAGCCAGCGCCGCGGACCCGCCGACCAGACGGGCCTGCAGCTGGATCACTGCCTGCTCGGTCGCCGCCCGGACGCTCATGATCGCCTCGCTCCGGAGGTCCGCAGCGGCCCGCAATGTCAGCAGCGGCCCTCCGATACGACCGACACCGTCGGCAACGCGGACGTCGCGCATCACGTCCGTGACGTCGATCGTGTCCACGTGCGGCGGGGGAGGCACGGCCACGTCCAGGGCCTCGAGAGCCTCGGCCTCGGAGCGGAGTCGGAGCGCGAGTTGCTCATCGATCCATGCTGCCGCACCGGCCCCAAGCCGCCCGACCGCCCCGTGGTGGGCTGCATCGACCCGCGCCTGCAGGTGGGCTGCGAGACCTTCGCTCGCATCCCGGAGGGCGTGGGCATCGTCCAGCTCCCGAAGTGGCTCCCCGATGCCCTGCCATGCATCGGACAGGTCGGAAGGGACCGACGCGGCCACATCGTGCGCAAGGGATTCGGCGATGGAAACCCGAGCGTCGGCGCTCCGGGCGACCGTCTCCGCCACGAATGCATCCGACCATCGCGCAGTGAGCTGCGAAATCTCCTCCGCCCGGGTGGCGGCCTTCTTGCGTGCAGCGTCGACCACATCGCGAAGCCTGTCTGCGAGCTGTTCGCCTTCCGCGGCCAGCGCCAGACCGATGGAACGGACCGCCGCTCGACTCGCCACCACCTGAAAACGATCGGCATCAGCGGCGGGCGGAGCCACGGACCCGTCCGCGGCAGGAGGCCCATTACCAGTCTTGCCGCCGGCGCCCACATCGTCCCTGAGGCGCATGGCGACGCCCAGCTCCGCCAGTGGCTCGGGGTCAGATGCGCCGGGCAGCAGCAGGATGGTGTCGGCTTCGACGTGCGCCCCCACACAGAGCACGACGCCGGACGGGAGCCGGCCGCCGGGACCGGCGAGTCGCAGGCGACGCGTCGAGGAGCTGGCGCCATGGGCCAGGAGGTGGTCCTCCCAGTCCTTCCGCCGTGCGTCCGGGACGGCCCGGAGCGCTTCCTCAACCGCCTCCAGCCTTTCCCTGACGGCATCATGTTCGGCACCCAGTGCTCCCAGCTCTCCCTCCAGCCTCCCCACCGCATGGTTGAGACGCACGGTCTCATTCATCAAGGCCACACGCTCCCGTCTAAGCCGAGCGAGCTGGTCCTCCGCTCCCACCGCATCTGCCCGGGCCGCCTCGCGTGCGTCCTCGAGGGTCTGGTGTCGCCGGACCGCGATCTTCCAGTTCGCCAGGTCCCGACTGAAGAAGATCGGCAGCACGGCAAAAAGGAATCGGTCGAGGAGGCCCGAGGGGTCCCGACGAAGGACCGCGGGGACGGTGGATTCGCAGGCCCGCCGGTACGCGTCCGACGCGGCATGCTCCGCGTCCAGTCTGGTGACGCGGTCCCGGGCATCCCCCAGCTGATGTCGCTGTTTCTCGAGACCGGTCTCGACGGAGGACTTCCGCTCGGTCCGCTCCCGCAGCAGGACCGTGTCCCGGTCCAGATCCGAGCGGACACCGCTCCGCGCCTCCTCCACGTCGCGGAGCCGGCTTCTCGCCGCGTCCCGATCTTCCCGGAGCCCGGCGGACGGGTCCGGACTGAGGCCATCGAGGTCGAAGCGCGCACCGTCATGCCGGATGACCTCGAGCGCCAGCTCGGGTGCCCGCCACACCTCCAGTTCCACACCATCCGACGCAGGCCTCGGAACCGCAGTGTCGAGATGACCCATGGCCCAGTCGAGCGCGTCTGCCGCGTCTCTCCCAACGACCCGGATCCGGACCGGTCGTGCACCCAGCCCTTTCCTCCCGCGGGACAGGACCCCAGACACACGCGCACGGACCTCTGCGGGGAGGACCTCGCTTCCAGCCATCTCGCCGAGCAGCGCCAGCATCGGACCGACCGCGGCAAGGGTGGCTTCGATGGCCGGGCCGACAGCACCGCCCGGCGCCGCGACCCCGGGTTCTGCATCGACCATGGGCGTCCTCCGGCGCTGCTGGACCTACCGCAGCAGGGCCGGTCCGGCACCCTCTTCGACCCCGGCAGGCTACGGGGGGCCCGTGGAGCCGATGGGAACCTCGATACTTCTTCTGATTGCAGGTCTCGCCGCCCTCATCGTTGGCGCCGACCTGACCGTGGCGGGCGCACGCATTTTTGCCCGACGACTGGGTCTGTCGGAGCTGGTGATCGGGCTGACGCTCACGAGCATCGGAACGTCGCTCCCGGAACTCGCGACCTCTGCCAGCGCCGCCATCGCGTCCGAGTCGGGCAGCGCGGCCGCAGGCGTGGCGGTGGGGAACCTCCTCGGTTCCAATCTCTTCCTGATCACGGCGCTGCTCGGCATGTCGGCGGTCGCCCGCACCATCCGGATCGAGCCGGCGACGATCTGGCGCGACGGCGGAACCCTGATGGTCGCCACGGTGGCCGCCCTGGCGGTCATGGTCGGTGGCGAGGTCCATCGACTGGAGGGGATCCTGCTCGTTCTTGGGTACCTCGCCTACCTGGCATTCGTGGCCGTCCAGGAACGTCGCCGTCTTCGGAGCATCGATGAGACGGACCCGGAGACGGACTCTGAACCAGAGAACGGCCGGCTCGTTCCGTGGTGGATCTCCAGCACCATCCGGATGTGCGTCGGGCTGGCGGGCGTGCTCGTCGGCGCGGACATGGTCGTAGACCACGGCGTCTCGATGGCGACCATCATCGGCGTGCCCGGCACGCTCATCGGTATCTTCGTCGGTGTCGGGACCAGCCTGCCCGAGCTGGTCGTCTCGGTGCAGGCGGCGCTCCGCGGCTCCGCGGACATCTCTGTGGGCAACATCGTGGGCAGCGGCATCACCAACCTGCTGCTCTGCCTGGGTGCCGCGGCCGGAGCGCATGCGATCGCGGTCCCACCAGCTGCGGTCCTCTTCGATCTGCCGTTCCTGCTGGTCACCACCGCGATCGCAATCGCCCTCATGCTGGAGGGGTTCGACGTCACCCGAGCAGAGGGAACGGTGCTCTGCCTGCTGTTCGTCTTGTACCTGTACCTTCGCATCGCAGGCATGGGGTTCTGAGTCCGAGCGTCGCGCGCAGGCGGCCCCCTCAGGCAGCGACCAGCCCCCGCGCCGCTTGGAGCGCACCGTGGATGCGCCGACCACCCTCTCCCGTCCAGCTCCAGGTCTCGCCTCCCGCGTCGACCTCGAGCATCCCACCAGCGGCGAACCGGACGTCTTCGACATCCGCCAGGGCGAGCCGGACGTAGCCA
>JAYYRS010000159.1:0-3158 GCA_036126975.1 Myxococcota bacterium | reverse complement strand
CGGCCTGGACCGCCAGCGACATGACCAATGCGGCGAGCAACGCACCTCCAGACCGGTCCACAGTGCAAGGTAGCGGAACCGCGTGCGCGCGCGAGCGCGGAAGCGCAGCGCGCGCCTCGCGGTTCGGATCCCGAACGACGACCGCCCGTCCCGGGCGGGCCGGGCGGGCGGTGCGAGCACGGTGTCCGGTCTACTTGCCGAACTTGATCTTCACGGTCGCGGTGCCGCCGGTGCTGCTGGCGCCGGGGACCTTCGCATCCTCGTACACCTTGCGGATGCAGTCATGGATCTTGGGTGCCTTGGAGCCGTCGAGGATGTTGATCAGGTAGGTGTCATTCTCGGGGTTCACCTTTACTTCGACGTTCACGACGCCGCCCATGGCGGCATTCTGCGCGAGTCCGGCCTTGTAGCAGGCCTGGAGTGGCGTGGTGGTCCGGTTGATGACGGGCTCGGCGGTCGCCTTGTCGATGCCCGAGAAGCTGCTGCTGACGATGGTGACGTCAGAGGCCTTGTTGACGGGACCCTCCGGGGCCGCCTGCTTCTTGCAGGCAGTGAGACCGACGAGGACGGCGAGGAGAGCGATGTTGCGCATGAGAGGCTCCATGGGATGGGGACGAATCGGGCCTGCGTCGGCGGGCCCTGGCACGCATTGACACGGCAAGAGACCGGGCCGGGAACCAAGGCATAACGCAACGCCTCCGCACGGGAGAGGTCGGTGTTACGACCGAGGCATGATCAAGCGCCTCGACCACATTGCCATCGCCGTCCCTGACCTCGACGCAGCCATCCGACGCTTCTGCGAGGACCTGGGGCTCCCGCTGTCCGGACAGGAGGACGTCCTCTCCGCAAAGACCACGACAGCCTTCGTACCTGCGGGAGAAACGCGGATCGAGCTGATCCACCCCCTGAAGGGCGAAGGACCGGTGGCGAAGTACCTCGCCAAGCGGGGGGGAGGCCTGCATCATCTGTGTTTCGAGACCGACGACATCGTGGCCGACATGGAGCGGCTTCGCGCCAAGGGGTACCGGTTCCTCACCGATGCGCCGACGCCCGGCGCGCACGACACGCGTGTGGCGTTCATCCATCCGAAGTCCTGCGGCGGCGTGCTCATCGAGCTGGCCGAGCACCCGCGGCACGGGAGCTGAGCCATGGCCATGGCATACGGCGAGCAGACTTCGCTGGCGGAGCGGAAGCGGCGCGCAGGGCAGCGACTGGTCGTTGGCCTTGCGGGAACCAGCCCCGACCCGTCGTTCCGCGCCTTCGTGGACGCGGCATCGCCGGCGGGGTTCATCCTGTTCAGGCGCAACGTCGAGGAGCCCGCGCAGGTGCGGGAGCTGAACCGCGAGCTGGCGTCCATGGTGCGCGATGACTGCCCGGCGCTGCTCTCTGTCGACCAGGAGGGTGGGCGCGTCCAACGCGTGCGGGCGGTCCAGTGGCCCCCTCTCCGCACCGTGGGCAATGTGGGACATCTCGCCAGCACCCGGCGGTTCGCGAATGCCCTGGCGGACGAAGTGCGCGCGCTCGGTTTCAACCTGAACTATGCGCCGGTGGCGGACGTCGACTCCAACCCTGCAAACCCGATCATCGGGGACCGGAGCTTCGGTCGGGATCCCCAGATGGTGGCCCGCCATGTGGCCGCATACGTGCAGGCGACCCAGGACCGTGGGCTCATCGCCTGCGCCAAGCACTTCCCGGGACATGGCGACACCAGCGTGGATTCCCACCTCGACCTGCCGGTCGTGGAGAAGGAGTGGCCGGAGCTGGAACAGACCGAGCTCGTCCCCTTCCGCGCCGCCGTCGATGCGGGTGTGGGGGTCGTCATGACCGCCCACGTCGTCTTTCCCGAGTTCGACGAACAGGTGCCGGCGACGATGTCGCGTCGCATCCTCCACGGCCTGCTGCGGGAGCGCCTTGGCTACGACGGTGTAGTCATCTCCGACGATCTCGAGATGAAGGCGGTGCGGGGGCGGTATGCACTCGAGCGCCAGCTCGACCTCGCATGCCGCGCGACCGTGGACCTGTTTTGCGTGTCCGAGTCGCTGGACCTGTGCTGGGAGGCCTTTGAGACGCTGGTGCGACTCCAGGAGCAGGACAAGGTCCATGATGATGCGGCCGTCGATAGCTTCCGGCGCCTGGCGGCGCTCCGGGAGCGGTTCTTTCTCGAGGGGCCGCCGCCACCTCCGGTGTCTCTCGTCGGCACGATGGAGCACAAGATGCTCGCCGAGACCCTCCGGGCGCGCGGCGGAGAGGGTGGCACCGCATGAGGGCGAGCGCGCTCATGCTGCTTGCTCTCGTGATGGTTGCGTGCGGTGCCCGGCGGGCGCCACCGGCGCCGGCATTTCCGGACCCGGTCGCCGTCGACGTCGCGCAGCTGGCGTGGACGGAGTCCGGCGTCACGGCGGGTCTGCGCGTCCACAACAACGCGGCCGTGACGCTGACGCTCGAGCGGATTGACTGGAGCATTGGTCCCGTCGAGGTCACCGGACAGCAGCTCGGTACCCCCCTCGCACCTGCCGATGTCGCCGTCGTCGTCCTCTCGCATCCCACACCGCCCCCGGCGCCCGCCGGTCCGGTGTACGTTGCGGGAACCGTGCACATCCGCGCTGCAGGAGGTATCCGGCGGGCCGAGGTGTTTCGCGTCGCCACGCCTCCCTCCTCGCCGGAGACCCCGTGACTTCCCTTCTGATGTCTGCCCTGCTTCTCGCCCCTCGAGCCCACGCCCAGGCGTGCGAGGCGGCCGCCGACGTCCCCGACACCGTCCAGGTCGCATGGGTGTCGCCGATGGAGAAGAAGGCCCGGGCGAACACCCCCCTCGAGGTCGTCCGGGTGAAGGACCTTCGGGCATGGGCCCGAACCCACGGTGCAGATGATGCCCGTTTGCTGCACGGCCTCGGGCTCGTCCCACGCGGCGGCGGTGGCGCGGCGGACTGGGAATGGAAGATCACCATCTTCGACGTACGCGCGAGCTGGATGTGCCGCCCGCTCGAGGATGCCGTGGGCGGAGAGGACCAGGGCGGTGTGGTCGCATGCGAGGCGCCCGATGCCGGACGGCTTCGTGCACATCGACATGGCTACACGGGGTGCGGATACACCCTGGATACGGCTGCATCGACACGGGGACTGGACGTGTTCCGGATCTCGTGGGAGTCCGCATCGTC
>JAYYRS010000158.1:0-5528 GCA_036126975.1 Myxococcota bacterium | reverse complement strand
TGATTGCGGTTTGTCTTCCTGCGCAGCTCGGCCAGGTCGTCGGCCGTCTGATAATCGGCGTTGTCGACATCGTTGTAGAGGCGGTTCTGGCGCAGCGCGACGACCTGCAGGGCGCCCGCGGCCCCCGCGACGGCCACGCCTGCCCCGAAGGCCGGCCAGATCACCTGCTTCCGGATGACCTCGACCTCTTCACCCAGCGTGGCGGCTCCTTCGGCCGTCAGCGGAACGCGTGCTCCACGAGCAATCGTGTCCACCACGTCCTGAACAGGGTCCGGAGGCGGGCCGCTATCCCCGGCGGCATCCGCGCCACTCCCGTCTCCGAACGACGGCCCCATGTCCCCGAAGTCATCCTCATCCACATCTTCCTCTTCGACAACGACCGACGTATCGACGCCGCCCGGGCATTTCCTGAAGTAGCGAGGCGGCTTGGAGAAGGTCGTCCACTCGCCGAAGACCGTGAGATCCGGACACCGGATCTGCGCGAGATGGACTCCCTCGAGGGCGAGGTCGCCAGCACGGACGCGAATCCCATCGACATAGATGCGCGCCGCTCCGGTTGCCGCAGGGACGGCCGGGTCCACCCGCGGCCGGCTGCGCACCTCCGCAGTGAGCGCGAGGAAGAAGTCTTGCGCGTCGCGGTCCGCAGCAACCGACTCATCCCATTCGAAGCCGTTGTCCGCGATGAGCGATGCCCTCCAGCTGGCGCCACCATCATCGACACCGTCGCCCCCCATCCACTCGCCGACCCCACGGTAGAACCAGAACCGGGCGAGCATCTTTGCGTCGACGACCTCCTCCAGCTTCTCTGCGGCGCCCTCTGCAGCGTCCAGCAGCGCGAGCGCTCCCTTCACATCGCCGTCCTTGAGGGCGGTCCCGGCGGCGACCACATCCTCGTCGAAGCTGCCCGCGTGGCCGATGGCAGGAAGCGAAACCGTCAAGAGTACGGCCAGCAGCGGTGGGCTCCGCATCGTGTTGCTCCGGGAGGAACCCGACCGTAGCATGTGCCCAAGCGCGCCCATCCCGGCCACGGGCTCAGCGCTGTGCAACGCCCAGACCGCCGCGAACGTGGACGCGTCCCGATGGCGCGACGACCTCCAGCTGCCCCGGCGCATCTGCCCGGGTCGCGACACCCTCGACATCCTGGGTCCGCGCGGTCAGGTCCAACCCGTATGCCCCGGCCGGAAGGACCACCTCTACGTCACCGCGACCGACCGCGATGCGTGCATCACTGGTCGGTCCGAGCCACGCCCGGACGTCGCCGGAGCCGACGGTCGCCACGAGCCGGCCTCGGACCTCCACGTCCGCATCGCCCAGGGTCAGGTCGAGCTGAAGGTCATCGATGTCGGTCGTCCAGACCTCACCCTCGCCCACTGTCAGCCACACCGGCAGCTGGGGCGGCAAGGCGAGCCGCGTATCCACCGCGCACGGAAGGACGCTCGTGCACCGGGCACTCAGGACCAGCGTGCCGTCCGGCCCGACGCTGTGCTCCAGCGACACCGCTCCCTCGGGACCCCGTACGGTCCGCTCCACGCGAACGGCCTTGCCCGGCACGACCTCTACGTCGCCCCGCTCAGCCTCAAACACCACCCGCGCGACATCACCCTCGGGTGCAAACACCTCCGTGTACCGCACGGGCGCACACCCCGCCGCCATGATGCCGAGGCCAAGAAGCGTGCTCCGAGTTCCGCGCTCTGCGTCGACCATGGGTCCTCCTCTGCGGTACCGACACCCCAGGGACGCGCGAGAGAACTCGGACATGGCAGGGCATTTGTATAAAAACGTCACTGACTTGACTTGTCAAGTCTTTCCCTCGAAATCACTCAACCATCGCCGATCGTCGAAAAGCAGGCCGCCGCACGGCCTCGCGCAGCATCCGCATGGATGGGCTCCCACCCCAACCCGCGGGCCCACGTCCGTTGTTTTCGGGCGAAGCGCCAGGTGTCCCGCGCCGTACGCCGGAGCGCCTCGTCGAGGGAGATCCGCCCATCGACATGGTCCACCATGTGGCGGTAGGCGAACGAACGAAGGGGTTTGGTGGCCCGCGCGCCGGGCTGCGCGAGCACCCGACGGACCTCCGCGACGTACCCCGCCTCGCGCATCATCTGGAGCCGATGGTCGATGCGTGTGCGCAGTTCCGCCCGATCCAGCCACGCCACCGTGACATCGAACGGCGCGCGCCGGGGCCCAGCCGCGTGCAGCTCGGTGAGCGTTCGGCCCGTGATGGCGTGGACCTCGAGTGCCCGGATGACGCGCACACGGTCATTCGGATGGAGCCGCGACGCGCTCGCGGGATCGACGACGGCCAGAGAAGCATGCGGATCCGGCAGGGATTCCAGCTGCGCACGGACCGTCGGGTCCGCCGGAGGCAGCGAGGCGAGCGGCCGCGCCATCGCCTGAAGATAGAACGGCGTGCCCCCGACCACGATGACCCGGGGGTGGCGCCGGAGCGCGTGGTCCACGGCGTCCACGAAATCTGCGACGGCAAAGGCCTCGCCCACCTCGCGTACGTTGATGCAGGCATGCGGATGTCGCGCGAGTATCTCCGGTGAGGGCTTTGCGGTGCCCACGTCGAGGCCACGGTAGACCGTCATCGCATCCGCGCTCACGAGCACCGCGTCGTGCTGCTCCGCCAGCTCGACCGCGAGGTCGGATTTTCCAGCCGCGGTGGGCCCGCCCAGCAGCAAGACGCTCATGCCCTGTGAAACCGCCGCTCGAGTTCGCCCGGCGAGATCCGGATCGACACCGGCCGACCGTGCGCGCACACTCCGAAGTCGACCGCGTCGAGTGCGCGGAGCAGTTCACGCATCTCGTAGGCAGAGAGCACCTGGCCTGCACGAATCGATGTGTGGCACGCCATCGTCGCCAGGACGTGCTCTACACGGTCGCGGAGCGGCCCCCCGTCGCCCCCGTCCGCAAGGTCGTCTGCGACATCGGCCACAAGGGACGGGATGTCCGCACCCGCCAGCGCAGCTGGCACCTGTTTTACGACGAAGCTGTCTCCCCCGAACGGCTCGACCTCGAGGCCGTACCTTGCGAGAACCCCGACATGGGGCTCGAGGCCTCGGGCGCGCGCGGGTGTGAGCTCCACGACAGAGGGGGTCAGCAGGCGCTGTCCGCCGCCGAGCTGTTCGCGCTCTGCCTGTTTCAGCCGATGGAGCGTCACCCGTTCATGGGCCGCGTGCTGGTCGATGATGACGAGCTCGCCTCTGCCCTCGCACAGGACGTAGGTGCGGTCGAGCTGTCCCAGGACCCGGAGATCCTGGAATCGCGGCACGGGGAGGAGGCCACGGTCGTCGCCTCGCGAGGGGGAAGCCGCAGAGGCGGGCGCGATCCACGGGGGCGGAGGCCGGTCCTGGAGCGGCAGCGCGCCAAGCGTCGGAGGCGAGTCGGGCCGCATTGCCGGTGGTTCCGACCGGAGCGGAAGCTCCGACTGTGCCCCGTCGGCGGGCTGCTGCGGGACGCTGGCGCGTCCAGGCTCGGCGACCGGCCGCTGGATTCCATGCGCTTCGAGCGCCTGCCTCACGCCGTCCGCGACCGCCTGCACCAACGCCCGGCCGTGCCGGAACCGGACCTCGGTCTTCGCAGGATGCACGTTGACATCAACGTGGTCGGGCGGGAGCGAGACCTCGAGCACGAGCGTCGGGAAGCGGCCCTTGGGCACGATCCCGCGATAGGCCTCGCGAACGGCCCGTCGAAGCTGCGGGTCCTGCACGAAGCGACCGTTCACGTACAGATAGGTCGCGCCCTGTGCGCTGCCTTTGTGGACGCCAACCGGTGACACCAGCGCCTGCACCGTGAGGTCTCCTCGCTCGAATGCGGCGGGTACCAGCGCACGACCGTGCGGACCCAGCAGGTCCGCGGCCCGCTGGGCCCGGTCTTCCGCGCGCGGTGCGCGGATGCTCACCCTCCCGTCATGGCGGACCTCCACGTCGAGATGAGGCCGAATGAGCGACTGACGGGTCACCGCCTCCAGGCAGTGCCCGAGCTCCGTTGGGACGGTTCGAAGGAACTTGCGCCGCACCGGAACATTGAAGAAGAGGTTGCGCACC
Organism: Myxococcota bacterium; assembly: GCA_036126975.1. Classification (GTDB taxonomy): domain Bacteria; phylum Myxococcota_A; class UBA796; order UBA796; family UBA2385; genus JAYYRS01. Next base: position 1,479 of record JAYYRS010000158.1, on the reverse strand, counting down.
GTGACCTGGGTGCCGGGTGGAGATGCGGCATCCTCCACGCCAATCAGTCGGCCACCCTCGATCCGCACTCGGGTCGCGACCGCATCTTCCGTCCTGCGCGTCAGCAGTTCGAACCGGCTCACCGCAGCGATGCTCGGGACGGCCTCGCCACGAAAACCGAGCGTCGCCACCTCGAACAGGTCCGCGTCGGTGCGGATCTTCGATGTGGCATGCCGCTCCAGACACAGCGTTGCGTCGGTCCGGTCCATGCCGTGACCGTCATCCGTGACCACGATGAGCTGTCGCCCCCCCGACTTGAGCTCAACCCGCAGGTCTGTCGCGCCCGCATCCAGGGCGTTCTCGACGAGTTCCTTGAGCGCGCTGGCCGGCCGCTCGACGACTTCACCGGCGGCGATCTTGTTGACGACGCGGTCCTCGAGTACGCGGATCATGACGCTCCTGCCCTACCGCTTGGCGAACCCCGGTGTAGGCGACAGGCTAACCGGCGCGCCCGCCCCTGCCGCGGCCCATCATCCGAAGTCCTTCCCTTCTCCCGGCTTCCGCTTCTTCCGGAAATGAAGCCGGATCGGGGAGCCCTCGAACCCCCATTCGTCCCGCAGCTGGTTCTCGAGATAGCGTTTGTAGGGGTCCTTGACGCCCTCGGGCGTGTTCGACCAGACCACGAAGGTCGGGGGTCGGACGCGGGCCTGTGTCATGTAGTTCAGGCGCACAGGACGGTGGTACCGCTGCGGAACGCTGTGGTTGTGCACTGCCCGCTCAAGGAACCGGTTGAGGCGGGCGGTCGAGATGTGCTTGTCGAACTCCCGATAGATCTTCACCACGAGCGGCAGGATGCGGTGGCACCCCTTCCCCGTAAGCGCAGAGATGTACAGCTCGGGCGCCCACCGGAGGTGCGGAAGCGCCTGCTCGAGTTCGTCCTGGAGTACATGGACATTCCGGTCGGGATCCTGTCGAACCTCATCCCACCGGTTCACGAGGATGATGCAGGCACGGCCGCGGTCTGCGATCAGCGCCGCGAGGCGGGCATCCTGCGTGGTTGGCCCCTCCCGGCCATCGATCATCAGGAGCACGAGATGGCACCGCTCGATGGTCCGGATGGCCCGGAGGGTCGCAAACGTCTCCAGCCGGTCGTCGATGCGCGCCTTGCGACGGATGCCTGCGGTGTCGACGATCCGCCATCTCTGGTCGTCGACCTCGACCACCGAGTCTACGGCATCCATGGTCGTCCCTGGCATATCGTGAACGACATGTCGGTCTTCGCCGACCAGGCGGTTCACCAGGGTCGATTTGCCGATGTTCGGTCGCCCCAGCACCGCGATGCGAATCTCCTCGGGCAGCCCCGAGTCGATCCGCTCCCCGTCTTCGTCCAGCATGCCCTCGTCGACGACAGCACCGATCGGAGCGACCTCCCGAATGCCACCGGCCGAATCAGGAAGGCGCTCGAAGATGGACTCCCAGAGCTCATAGTTCCCGCGCCCA